>CATZDQ010000068.1 GCA_958417695.1 uncultured Clostridiaceae bacterium
CGAAAAAGGTACTAAGAAAATGTGGTTTTGAATATGAAGGTGTCTTAAGACAAGCAGAGAAGCTATATGATGGACATGTTTATGATTTGATTTGTTATAGCTTATTGAGAAAATGAAAATAAGAAGAATAGAGCATAGAATGAGATTTGACTGCATTATGTAAAATAGTTATTACATATTTACAATTGTAAAAATCTTTCCATAATTATTTCATGTTATTTTTAATAAAAGAAATAATTATGGAGAAAGAGATGAAATATACAAAAGAGTCAAAACCGTTAGGATTACCATCGTATTTTAAATTTGGGATAGAGTTGGAAGCCAATCATGTAAGAACTATGGGTAAAAATGGATTATATACTGGAGAGAGTGCTAACTTTATAAAAGATAAACATTGGCATATGGCGAGTAAGGCAGAAGAATCGCTTGTAGGAAAAGGTGGAGCAGAATTGGTGTCGCCTATTTTACAAGATACAGAAGAAGATTGGAAAGATGTAGCTTCCATTTGTGAGCATATACAAAAGTATCCAAGTAAAGATACAGAAAAAGTCACAGCGGATGAAAAGTGCGGATTACATGTACATTTTGATGCAGAGTGCTTAGCACAAAATCCAAAACGAATGCAGAATTTTCTACGTCTATATGCAGAATCGGAAGAATTATTATATAAAATGTGTAATGACAAAGATAATCCTATGAGAAAAGGAGCTATTTGTAAGAATTTTAGAGGGCTTAATTTAGTTTCTTCTATTTGGAGAAAAGGGATGGCAGCACCAAGTGGAAAGAAGATTTTGGAGCAGATAGAAACTGGGACTTTAAAGGTATCTTATAAAAAGTTTGGAAGATTAAAGACGATTGCAAGTAAATATAAATTGGACGAGAGAAGATATCAAGGACTAAATTTAACGAATATTGGAAATCCTAAAAAAAATACCATTGAATTTAGAATGGCAAATGGTACTTTAAATCCAGAAATTATAAAGCAAAATGTTTATTTATATGCTTCTTTGATGCATACTGCTATTCAAATGACGGAAGAACCAGAATTATATCAAGAACGTGTAGCTACTTTTATGGAAACGAATGTATCTGAAAAACAAAAGGCAGAAAATTTTTTAAATTTGATTATGGATTCTCCTGATGATAGAAAAATATATTTAGAAAGATGGGAATCTGTTAAACAAGCTACGGTATTTGCTAAAAATGATAGGAAAGGTTTCTCAAAAAATCGATTCCAAAGAGAAGAATTTTTAAAAATTGCACAAAAGACACCTAGAGATAAAGTAAATCAAGCATATGCTTATATAAAAAAGCAATTAACAAAAACAAAAGAGAAAGAAGAGTTTGTTTATGAAAGATGAAGTTTATGCAAAGGCTTTTAAAGAGGTAATGGTTATTTTACAGCATACAGATGAGAATTTAGTACAAAAGCTTCCTTTTTCCTTTTTAGATTTTATAAAAGAACATATGGATAAGCATTATGAAGTGGTTTTTCAAGAGAATATAGAGATTGATAAGCAACCTATGTTGGAAGAGACACAAGCAATTTTGGCTTTAATTTGTAGAACATATTGGTTAACAGAAGAAGAAAAACAATTTTTTGAGGAAAAAGATAAACAAAGACAAAGTAATTTAGGAAAAACAGATATAGAGACTATTTTTCAGGAAAGAAAAATGAAAAATCTAGATACGGAAGAAGAAAAAGCCTTGGTAATTATAAAGAAAGAAAATTTTTTTATAAAATTATGGCGTAAGATTTTTATAATAAAATAGTTACAAGAAAATAAGTTATTGAAGACTTTCTACCATAAAGTAGAAAGTTTTTCTTTTTCTATTGACAGAAATGTAGAATTGTTTTAAAATGTTAACTATGGTTAACAAAAAAGGAGAAATAGAAAATGATTTCAAAATCTTTAGAAAATTATATAAAAACCATGTATTTGTTAGATAAACAAACAGGTGAGATTCGTGTAACAGATATAGCTAAGAAAATGGATTGTACAAAAGCTGGTGTCAATAAGGCATTAAAAGCATTAAAAGAAAATAAACTAGTAGAGTATGAGACTTATGGAAAAATTACTTTAACC
Organism: uncultured Clostridiaceae bacterium; assembly: GCA_958417695.1. Classification (GTDB taxonomy): domain Bacteria; phylum Bacillota; class Clostridia; order TANB77; family CAG-508; genus UMGS1663. The sequence goes on from CATZDQ010000068.1 coordinate 2,088, forward strand.
CTAGAGGGAGAAAAGTTAGCTAAAAAACTATTAGAGGCTTATGATATTGTGTACTTGTTTCTAACAGAGATATTACAAATAGAGAAGCAGAAGGCTAAAGTAGAAGCAGAACATATGAAGATTGGCTTGGAAGATGATACGATTAATCAATTAGCTAAGTATACCCACAAGGTATTAGGCTTGTATCCTTTAAATTGTGGATATGATATTAATAATGAAAGGTGTATTATTTGTCCAAGAAGAGTATCCAAAAAAATAGACCAAAAAAGGAAGGACGATGAATGTGTATGATTTATGTTGATAATGCAGCGACAACTAAAATAGAAGAGGCGGTAGTAGAAGAAATGATACCTTTTTTAAAAGAGGAGTATGGAAATCCTTCTTCTATTTATACTTTAGGTAGAAATGCAAGAAAGGCAGTAGAAGTAGCAAGAGAGCAGGTGGCAAACGCTATTGGTGCTAAACCAAATGAAATTTATTTTACAAGTTGTGGTTCTGAAGCGGATAATACGGCTTTAAAAGGAATTGCCTATGCTAATCAAAAGAAGGGAAAACATATCATTACTAGCCAAATAGAACATCCTGCTATTTTAGATACTTGTAAAGCTCTAGAAAAACAAGGTTTTGTAGTTAGTTATATTCCAGTAGATGAAAAAGGAATTATCAAAATAGAAGAATTGGAAAAAGCGATTACCAAAGATACCATCTTAATAAGTGTAATGTTTGCGAATAATGAAATTGGAACAATACAACCAATAGAGCAAATTAGTAAAATAGCCAAAAAGCATGGCATAGTTTTTCATACAGATGCTGTGCAAGCTGTGGGAAATATACCAATAGATGTACAGGCGTTGGGGGTAGATTTACTTTCTATGTCTGCGCATAAATTTCATGGACCAAAGGGAATCGGGGCTTTATATGTAAAAAGTGGCATTGTGTTTGATAAGTTTATCAATGGAGGACATCAAGAAAGAAATAAAAGGGCAGGAACAGAAAATGTAGCTAGTATAGTTGGTATGGGAAAAGCCATTACACTTGCAAAGGAGCATTTAACAGAAAATATAGCGCATATGAAAGTTCTAAGAGAAGCGTATTTTAAGCAAATTTTAGAGAAGGTACCCTATGTACAAATCAACGGTGATAGAGAAGCTAGATTACCTGGAAATACCAATGTTTCTTTTCGTTTTATAGAAGGAGAAAGTTTACTTCTTAATTTAGATTTAAAAGGCATTTGTGCTTCTTCGGGAAGTGCCTGTACCTCTGGTTCTTTAGACCCTTCTCACGTATTACTAGCTATAGGATTACCACATGAGATTGCACATGGGTCTTTAAGAGTGACTTTTTCAAAAGATAATACAAAAGAAGAAGTAGATAGGATAGTAGAAAGTGTAGTAGAGATTGTTCAAAAATTAAGAGACATGTCTCCTTTATATGAGACATTTTTGGAAGGAGGAGAGAAATAATATGTATTCTGATAAAGTGATTGACCATTATACCAATCCACGAAATGTTGGTAAAATAGAGGAGGCTTCTGGAGTAGGAGAAGTGGGCAACCCGGTTTGTGGCGATATTATGAAAATATATTTAAAAATAGAAAATGATAAGATTGTAGATGCTAAATTTAAAACATTTGGATGTGGTGCAGCAATTGCGACTAGTAGTGTTTCTACGGAAATGGTAAAGGGAAAAACAGTAGAAGAGGCACTTAGGTTATCTAATAAAGAGGTAGTAGAAGCATTAGATGGACTACCTCCTGTAACACTACATTGTTCTGTGTTAGCACAAGAGGCTATTCATGAGGCTATTGCAGATTATTATAGAAAACAAGGAAAAATGACAGAAGAAGAAATTAAAGAAAAATGCCATTTAACAGAACATAGTTGCGACCATTGTGAATTAGCGTAGGAAAGAGGAGCATATATGGAAAAGATAGTAGTTGCAACGAATAATTTAGGTAAGATAAAAGAAATAAAGGAAATTTTAAAAGAAAAAGAAATTGTTACTTTAAAAAAAATGCATTGTGATATAGAGGTAGAAGAAGACCAAGATACCTTTGAAGGAAATGCTTTAAAAAAGGCAAAAGAAATTTATGAGGTAGTAAAGATGCCTTGCATAGCAGATGACAGTGGTTTATGTATTGATTTTCTGCAAGGATTTCCTGGTGTGAAAACAGCTAGATTTTTAGGAGAACAAGCAACGCAGGAACAAAGAAACTTATATATATTACAACAATTGGAAGGCGTAGCTAAAAGCAAAAGGTCTTGTAAAATGGTAACTGTAATTGCTTATGTAGATAAGCAGAAGCAAAGAATTTTTAGAGCAGAGTTAAAAGGGTATATAGCTATGGAAGAAAGAGGCGATAATGGATTTGGCTTTGATACGATTTTTGAATTAGAAGATGGTAGAACTTTGGCTCAATTATCCAAAGAAGAGAAAAATAAAATAAGTAGTAGGAAAAAAGCTTTAATGTTATGCAAAGAGGAAATGGATAGCTACATATAAAAAGAAATAGATAAATGATAGGTGATTTTTATTACTTATCATTTTTTCTTTGGTGATATGGCACCATATCAGGATTTTTATTAAAAATTAGCTTCTAACTGTATTTACAAAATTACATAATACGAATTGAAAAGGAAAAGCCGAAAAGGGAAAATATAAAAAAGGAAGTATATTGACATTAACCAATTGGTAATATAAAATGAAAGTATAAATATTAAGAAAATGGAAAACATAAGAAAAAAAGAGGGGAAGAGAAGGATGAAAGAAACAAAACAAAAAGGTGTAACTTTAATTGCTTTAGTTATTACGATAATTGTACTAATTGTATTAGCTGGTGTAACCATTAATGCATTGATAGGGGAAAATGGAATTATTACAAAAGCGACAGAATCAAAAAACAAAGATGAACAAGCAGAGGAAAAAGAGAAAATTTTACTAGCAATAGCTTCTGCTCAAGTAGATGGATTAGGAAAATTAACTCAAAATTACTTACAAGCAGAAATAGATAATCAATTTGGAAATCATAAAGCTATTGTTATAGATAATGCGGATGATATATTTATTGTTAGTTTAGTCGATAGAAAAAAAGATTATATTATAACAGAAGATGGTGTATATGATGGAATCGATTGGAATAAAGCAATGGCAGAAGCGGTAGCTCCTGAAAGTCAAGATGAAGAAAGAAATAATGGAGTAATAGGAATTGGCACAGATGGAAAGCCAGTAGATATGGATTTATGGGAATATACGTTAATGGAAGATAGAACATATGGATTAAATGATATAAATGGATTAGATGGTACAGGAAATTTAGGAAGAAGTGCAGGATATATAGGAGGCTATACAGAAGATGGAAAAATATTAGGGACAATTCCACAATATATTAGTAACGACAATGGAAAAAACTTTATAGAAGTAACTTCCATGGTTCATACATTTTATGAGTGTAAAAGTTTAATTATTGCACCAGAAATACCTAGAACCGTAAAAGATATGCAAGTAACATTTTATCAAGCAAGTAATTTAATAACACCACCTAAAAGCATTCCAGATTCAGTGAATAATTTATCATTTTCATTTGCAAATTGTAATAAACTAAATAAAATGCCTAAATTAGGAAAAAATATTACAGATATGATGGCTGCTTTCCGATATACTAGTATAACAGAATTAAATGGAGAGATACCATCTAATTTGATAGAATTAAGTACTGCTTTCCAAGGATGTAGCAAATTAAAATATGTAAATGTTGAAATGCATGATGGAATAAAAAATATGTCTAATACGTTTAAGGATTGCAGTGAATTGACTAGTATAAATATTACAATACCGAATACTATTAAGGATATGAGTGGTACGTTTATGAATTGTAGCTCATTAAGAAGTGTAAATATGATAATACCAAGTAGTGTAACTAATTTATTTCAAACATTTTCTACTTGTCCTAAGTTAGAGGGAAGAATACAAATAGATGCTACATTAGATGAATCGATAGTATTTACTTGGAATGGAAAAGAATATAAAGGATATATGCAGACATTTGATAGTTCTTGCCAAGATGGAAATGGATTGATTATAACGGGAAGTTCTTCATACTTGGAAAAAATAAGAAATAACAATCCAAAAATAGTGATAGAGTAAGTTTGGCTGAATTAAGGAGATTGAAAAGTTATAGCTATGTAAAAAGTTGAATTAATGGACAGTTAGTACGAAATCTATAAATGTACTAAAGTGTTTGATTTTTTGTAATTCAGCTTTTAGAACTTGCAAAATCATGTAAAATATAGTAAAATAAAGACATTAGAGGATGCTTGTATAGGTCCAACAATACAATTGTATGGAGGAGATACTATGAAAAGAGGTACCGAATTTCGGAACGATTATAATTCTATTGCTTCAGGAATAGCGATAGGTGCCATTCTTGGAGTGCTATTTTACCCAAATGTTGAATCTTTAGCGTTTCTAGTCTATTTTTCTATGGATTGTATAAGAGAAATAGTAGATTATTGCTGTGAAAAAGAAAAGATAAATTTATTTATGGCGATTTTTGATATCACTATTATTATTTTTCTTTTATAGGAATTTAGTGGACTTTTAATTAGATTAGGCTGGCTGTAAGCTAGCCTAATCTGTTATAAAGATAATCAGAAACGACAGTATGGAATTTGGTAGAAATAAAGATAGATTTGTCTAAAAAGACAAAAAAAGGTCAACAAAAACATGTTGACTTTTTTCTATGTTACGTTATAATAAAGAAGGAAAAAACCAAAGAAAGGAAGGAATTTTATGGCAGAATACAGTGAAGAAGAAAAACAAAAAGTAAAAGATAGTATTGATGCTTTAGTAGCAAAGGCTAAAAAAGCTTCAGAGGAGTATATGAAATTAGACCAAGAGCAAGTAAATCATATTGTAAAGGCCATGGCAATGGCTGGTTTAGAGCATCATATGGAACTTGCTAAGATGGCTGTAGAAGAAACAAATCGTGGTATTTATGAAGATAAAATTACGAAGAATATGTTTGCTACAGAATATGTATATCATAGTATTAAGTATGATAAAACGGTTGGTGTTATTAATGAAAATGAGGAAGAGGGCTATACAGAAATTGCAGAACCGGTTGGCATTATTGCAGGTGTTACGTCAGTTACCAATCCTACATCTACAACGATGTTTAAATCATTAATTGCAGCAAAAACTAGAAATGTAATTATTTTTGGCTTCCATCCATCTGCTCAAAAATCAAGTAGTAAAGCAGCTGAGATTTTAAGAGAGGCTGCTGTAAAAGCAGGTGCTCCAGAAAATTGTATATTATGGATTGAAGAGCCATCTATTTTAGCAACCAATACTTTAATGAATCATCCAGGAGTTAATTTGATACTAGCAACTGGTGGAACCGGTATGGTAAGGGCTGCTTATTCTTGTGGAAAACCAGCATTAGGGGTTGGACCAGGAAATGTACCTTGTTATATTGATAAAACAGCTAAATTAAAGACATCAGTTAATGATTTGGTTATGTCTAAATCTTTTGATAATGGTATGATTTGTGCTTCTGAACAATCCGTTATTGTAGATAGAGAAATTCATGAAGAGTTCGAGAGATTAATGAAAGAAGCAGGTTGCTATTTCTTATCAGAAGAAGAAACTAACCAATTAAGAGGTAGTATGTTTATACAAACAGATAATCAATCTTGTGCTTTAAATGCCGATATTGTAGGAAAAAGTCCTTATGATATAGCTGCTAGAGCTGGTATTTGTGTACCAGAAGATACAAAAGTACTAGTCTTACATGAAAATGGTGTTGGTATTGAATACCCATTTTCTAAAGAAAAGTTAAGTCCTGTTTTAGCTTATTATATTGTAGAAAATGCAGAGGAAGGTATTGATTTAGCAGAAAAATTAATTGAATTTGGTGGATTAGGACATTCTGCAGTTATTCATTCAGAAGATGAAGAGACTATTTTGAAATTTTCAGAAACCGTTAAGGTAGGTAGAATCATTGTAAATTCTCCATCTACACATGGAGCAATTGGGGACATTTATAATACCAATATGCCATCTCTTACATTAGGCTGTGGTACTTTTGGGGGTAACTCCACGACAGCTAATGTATCTAGTGTAAATTTAATTAATATTAAGAAAGTAGCTAAGAGGAGGGTTAATATGAAATGGTTTAAAGTACCAGATA
>CATZDQ010000069.1 GCA_958417695.1 uncultured Clostridiaceae bacterium
CAAATTGTTAAGGTGTACATCTCCTTCCACATATAAATCTCCCCGCAAATACAAATCCGCTGTGCAGGATAAATCCCCCCTAACCATATAAATATGGTTTACATCCAAAGGGGTATCTGTGTAAAAGCTTTCATCACACAGATAGAGCTTCTCTAGAAAATTCCGTTCTTCCATAAGAAAATCTCCTTTCCTATTTTGCAACTTTTTTTAGAAACACAAATAGTATAACATAAAAGATTGCATAAGGCAAATTCATAGAATTTTAAGAAAAAATTGAAAAAAAGAGTTGTAAAAAAATAGATATATTGGTATACTTATAATATCAGTTAAATTGGAAATAATAATCCATATATAAGGAGGGTTTTATCATGGAAAATGAAGAAGTAAAAGAAGAGGTAGTAAATGAAGGGGAAGAAATTGCATTACCAGAAAATAACGAAATTAAAATAGCAGATGATGTTGTAGCCGTTATTGCAGGTGTGGCTGTATCAGAGGTATCTGGCGTAGCTAGTATGGCTGGTGGTTTTGCAGGAGGTATCACAGAAGTATTAAGTGGTAAGAAAAACTTAGCAAAAGGTATTAAGGTAGAAGTAGGAGAAAAAGATACCAAAATAGATGTCAATATTATCGTAGAATATGGTGTTAGAATACCAGATGTTGCATTTGAAATTCAAAATAAAGTAAAAAAAGCCGTAGAAAATATGACAGGATTAAAAGTTATAGAAGTAAATGTCCATGTACAAGGTGTTCATACAGAAGAAAAAGAAGAACCAGAAAATACAACAGAACAATAGAAAAAAGCGGGGTGCACAAGCTTCTTGGCATCTCGTTTTCTAATCGAAATGGAGGAATAGAAAATGAAGTTTTTAGATAAAGTAGGTTTAATTGTATTTGCAAACTTAGTGCTAATTGTTTCCGTTATTATTTGTGTCATTATTTTTGGATGGTTAGACTTAGGAACTGTCAATTATGTATTAGGTGTTGCCTTTACAGATGCTACTTCTAGTAATATTATTTTAGGTGTTTGTGTATTATTGATTTTACTTGCGATAAAATGTATTTTCTTTACATCAGAGGAGAAAGAAGTCAATGGTGTAAAAGATGGTATTTTATTACAAAATGCAGATGGACAACTAGTCATTTCTAAAAATACATTAGAAGAATTGGTTAGTAATGTAGTAAAAGGATTTGATAGTGCTCAAAATGTATCCACAAGAATAGAATTAGATAAAGAGAAAAATCTAGTTGTAAATGTCATTCTAAATGTAAAAGAAACAGCGGTTATCAAAGAACTATCAACCAACTTACAAACGAAAATAAAAAGTGCTATCAAAAAAGCATCAGATTTAGAAGTAAAAGAAGTTAATATCAGTGTAAAAGAATTAAAACCACAAACGACGGGAGAAGACATAATTTCAGAAAAAGAGGTGTAACAACATGAAAGATTTTAAAGAGTTTTTAATGAAATATAGAGGGGCCATTATTGGTGCTCTAATTGCCATATTACTATTATGTACTGGTTTTTATAGATTAATTATTGGTATTATTCTAGTTTTTATTGGCATTTATGTAGGAAACTATGTACAATTAAATAAAGAAGATGTCAAAGAAAAATTAAAAAGATGGATAGACAAAATGTAAAAATAGAAAGGGCATAAACATGAAAAGAACGCAGATTAGAGAACTTGCTTTTCAGCTATTATATAGCCTAGAAATACAAAAGGAAATAGAAGAAGAGCAGATACAACTATTTTTAGAAGAAAATGAAATAGAAGAGGAAGAACAAAGCAAGTATATTAGGGAAACATTAGCCGGTGTACAAAACAAAAAAGAAGCTATAGAATTGCTAATTGCTAATAACTTAAAAGAAAATTGGACAATGCAAAGAATTGCCAAAATAGATTTGGCTATTTTGAAACTTGCTATTTATGAAATGGTTTTTGTAAAGTTACCATACAAAGTAGTTATTAATGAAGCAGTAGAATTGGCTAAAAAGTATGGAGATGACAATGCAAAATCTTTTGTAAACGGTATTTTAGCAAGTGTTGTCAAAGAGGAAAAACTAGCATAAGAAAAAGCAAGGAGATAGAAAAATGGAATATCATCCGATTACAGTTACACAATTAAATCATTATGTAAAAGAGAAAATAGAGAGCGATGCTTATCTAGCAAATGTATTGGTAAAAGGAGAAATTTCGAACTTTAAACATCATTTTACAGGGCATATGTATTTTACTTTAAAAGATGAGAACTCCCTTATAAAATGTGTTATGTTTAAAACCTATACAAGCCATTTAGCCTTTATGCCAAAAGATGGCATGCAAGTTATGGTCTTAGGAACGGTATCTGTATTTGAAAGAGATGGCGTGTATCAAATTTATGCAAAAGCCATGCAAGAAGAAGGAAAGGGCGATTTACATCAAGAATTCGAAAAACTAAAAGCAAAATTAGAACAAGAAGGATTATTTGATGTAGCACATAAAAAGCCAATTCCTTTTTTACCGAGCCGTATAGGCGTATTAACTTCTAATACAGGAGCAGTCATTAGAGATATCATTAATGTATCTACAAGAAGAAATCCGAATGTACATATCTGTTTATTACCAGTACCAGTACAAGGACCAGGAGCAGCAGAGAAAATAGCCAAAGCGATACAAACTATGAACGAAAGAAAACTAGCAGATGTCATCATAGTAGCAAGAGGTGGAGGCTCACTAGAAGACTTATGGCCATTTAATGAAGAAATTGTAGCACGAGCAATTTATCACTCTGAATTACCTATTATATCTGCTGTAGGACACGAAACAGATTTTACAATAGCCGATTTTGTAGCAGACCTAAGAGCGCCAACACCATCAGCGGCAGCAGAATTAGCAGTACCACAAATAGAAGAAGTAATTTTAAAGTTAAATCAAATGCAATCCCGTATGGCCTTAGCCTTAAAAAAGAGACTAGAAATGGCTTACATGCGTCTAGAAAAGTGTTTAAGCAGTAGAATCTACCAAACCCCATTACAACCGATTCAAGAAAAATATATGTTATTAGATAGAAATGTAAAAGCATTAGAAAATGCTATGAAAAATCAATATCTAAATAGCCAGACTAAATTTATAACTTTAGCTGCTAAACTAGACACATTAAGTCCATTAAAAACATTGGCAAGAGGATATACCATTATAAATAAAGGAAATACATGCATACATAATCAAGAACAATTAGAAATTGGAGATGAAATTACAATACATTTTCATGATGGAAACAGAGAAGCGACGGTCATAAAATAAAGGATACAAGCATATAAAAACAAATAAGGGGGCATACGAAAATGAATAAAAAAATATATATTTCTCTTATAGTTATACTCATAATTATCATAATTGGTGGGTTAATTATCTTATTTACAAGGGATAATGAGACGACAAATGCTCATTTAAATGCGACAGAAAATATACAAAGTAATATAGAAAATAATCAAAACGAAAATAAAAACTTAGAAAATCAAAATGCAATACAAACTAATACACAGGAAAATACAACTATGCAAAATACACAAGGAAATGCTTCTAACTCATCAGAAACTTTTGAAGAAACGCCAAAGACAGAAGAAGAAAAAGCCATAGCCATTGTGAAGCAAGACTATGGAGAAAATCAAAATGTAAAATTCACGATAGAAGGTATGGATGCTAATAGCCGTTACATTATAGCTGTTAGAAACAAAAATACAACAGAAGCCCTAGCTTTTTACACAGTAAATGTTTCAGATAATACCTTTACAAAAAGAGAAATGAATTAAGAAAATGAAAGGAAGAACCGATGAAAGAAGAAAAACAAAAAGAAATACCATTTGAAGAAGCCATGAAAGAATTAGAAACCATTACGAATGAACTAGAAAGAGGAGACCTAAGCTTAGATGCTTCACTGACAAAGTTCGAAGAAGGCATGAGACTTTCAAAACAATGTAATGATATATTGCAAAGAGCAGAAAAGAAAATAACAATTCTAACAGAAAAAAATGGAGAAATACAAGAAGAAAACTTTGCACCTATGTCAGAGGAATAAGCAAATGTAAAAGAAAAAAATAGTGAAAAAGTGAAAATAAAATCAAAAAATGAAATTAAACAATAAAATCAAACAATAAAATCAGAAAAGAAAAAGGAAGAACAAATAGAAAATATTAGAGGGATTAAATAAAAACAAAAAATATCAGAAAGACCAAAAAGTAAAAGAAAAAAGAAAAAAGCAGAAAGCAAAAAAAGAAACACACAAAAAGAGAAGGGGAAAACAATGGAATTTTGGGCACAATATCGATTTTTAATTACGCCATTTGCAGCGTGGTTTGGAATACAATTATTTAAGTTAATATGGGATTTAGTAGAAACTAGAAAATTTAATTTTAAAAGGATACTAGGTGCAGGAGGCATGCCAAGCTCTCACTCAGCAGTCGTAACATCACTTGCCACCATGATAGGTAGACAATATGGCGTAGCATCACCTATCTTTGCCATGGCAGTTATCTTTGCCATCGTAGTTATGTATGATGCCGCTGGTGTCAGAAGAGCAGCTGGAAAACAAGCAGAATTGTTAAATAAAATAGTAGAAACACCAGGACTTACAGGTGTGCAAGTTTCAGAAAAACTAGTAGAAGTATTAGGACATACACCAACACAAGTATTTGTAGGTGCTCTAATCGGCGTAATAATTGGTTTAATTGTATAATCACATAAACATATAAACAGATAGGGACGGGGTATTTTTGTCCCTATTTTTGGTAAAAGGAGGTTGTCAGTATGGAAGATATAGAAATTGCTAAAAGTGTAAAATTAGAGCCAATTACAAAAATAGCAGAAACATTAGGTATTACACAAGACGATTTAGAATTATATGGTAAAGTAAAAGCTAAAATAGCATCTAATGTATATGAGAGGATTAGAGACAAAAAAAATGGAAAACTAATATTGGTAACAGCCATCAATCCCACACCATTAGGAGAAGGAAAGACAACTATATCTATAGGATTAGCAGATGGTTTAAGAAAAATAGGAAAAAAATCAATTTTGGCATTAAGAGAGCCATCTTTAGGGCCTGTATTTGGTATAAAAGGAGGAGCAACTGGTGGTGGTTATGCACAAGTAGCACCAATGGAGGAAATTAATCTTCATTTTACAGGGGATATTCATGCCATTACGGCTGCTAATAATTTACTAGCGGCGATGATAGATAATCATATTTATCATGGAAATGCATTACATATTCAAAAAGTTACATGGAAACGATGTATGGATTTGAACGATAGACAACTAAGAAAAGTTGAAACAGGATTGTCAGAAGAAAAAAATATCACACCGAGAATGGATGGATTTGATATTTCTGTAGCTTCAGAAGTAATGGCTATTTTATGTCTTGCAGAAGATGAAACCGATTTAAAAAGAAGATTAGGAAATATTGTGATTGGTTACGATGAACAAGACCATCCTATTACAGCACATCAGCTAAAGGCAGAAGGTTCTATGGCAGTTTTATTAAAAGAAGCTATTCTACCAAATTTAGTACAAACTTTAGAACATACACCAGCTTTCATACATGGTGGGCCATTTGCCAATATTGCACATGGATGTAATAGTATTCGTGCTACAAAATTAGGGCTAAAACTAGGAGAATATTGTATAACAGAAGCAGGGTTCGGAGCAGATTTAGGCGCTGAAAAATTCTTAGATATTAAATGTAGAAAAGCAGGACTAAGACCAGATGCAGTAGTTATTGTAGCTACTCTAAAAGCATTAAAGTATCATGGAGGACTTCCTAAAGAAGAATTACAAAACAAAGATATATCATCTTTAGAAAAAGGAAGCAAAAATTTACTAAAGCATATAAGTAATATGCAAGAAATTTATGGATTACCAGTAGTGGTAGCTATCAATAAATATATGCAAGATACACAAGAAGAAATAGATTATTTAAAACAAATACTACAAAACCAAAATGTTACTATGAGTCTAGTAGAAAGTTGGGAAAAAGGTGGAGAAGGAGCCAAAGATTTAGCCCAAAAAGTAGTACAGATATGTGAAAAAAATGAGCAAATAAATCAGGCATTAACCTATGCCTATGAATTACAAGACAGTATGACAGAAAAAATAGAAAAAGTAGCAAAAAGAGTATATGGTGCAGAAAAGGTAGAATATACACAAGAAGCACAAGAACAAATACAAAAAATAATCAGCATGGGCTATGATAATTTACCAATCTGCATAGCCAAAACACAAAATTCTTTATCAGATGACCCAAAAAATTTAGAATGTAAAGAACCATTTACTATCCATGTCAAAGAAGTATATTTAAAAGCTGGAGCAGAATTTATAGTCATCTTAACTGGAAAAATAATGACAATGCCAGGCTTACCAAAACAACCAGCAGCAGAAAACATCGACATAGACAACAATGGTAACATCATTGGCATCTTCTAAACAATGGGGGACGGGGGAATTTTGTTTAAAGAAATAAGAGGATTTTTATAAAAAGATGTAGGGGTCTTTTAGGATAGGGGCTAAAAAAGAAAGAAGGAAAATAAATGGCTCGTGTTGCAAGAAAAGATTTTCATACATCTTTTTTTCATGTAATTGTGCAAGGAATAAATAAAGAATATTTATTTCAGACAAATGAAAATAGAGAAAAATATAGAAAACTTATGAAGCAGTATGAAAACGAAGAGATACAGGTAGTGGCTTATTGTATTATGCATAATCATGCACATTTACTTTTATATGTACATACAATTAATGCCTTATCTAAGTATATGCATCAAATTAATAGTTTATATGCACAGTATTATAATCATATAAACCCAGAGAGAGTAGGGTATGTTTTTAAGGGGAGATTTTTGAGCGAACCGATTGATAATCAAAGATATTTTTACAAATGCATAAATTATATACATCAAAATCCTGTGAAAGCTCGAATTGTGTCAAGAAAAGAAGATTATGCATATTCTTCGTGTCAGGATTATATAAATAAAGTAGGGTGTGCCAAAAAAGACATATGGAATGCGATTGATGATAAAACAGAACCAGAAAAAATTTTAGAAAGATATACTAAAAATGTGAATTTATTTATGGATTTATCTTGTAATAAGGAAGATATGCTTAATGATGAGATAGTAGACTTTTTAGAAGAAAATCACAGGCAGTTGTTTGATGTACTACAAAATAGAAAAGTTTGTGAAGAATTAATTAAACAAGTAAAAAAAGAGAACCTATTTACTTATGCGGATATTATGAAAAAGTGGCAAATTGGTAAAAATAGATTAGCTAAAATTCTAAAAGAAAATAAAAAGGATATATAAAAAATGTAATTGTGAAAACTATGTGAATTTTATAAAAAGGCTATTGACATTTTTTTCAAAAGGGTATAAATTATTAGCAGTCTCAAATAAAGACTGCTAATTTTATATAGATATAAAAATGAGGAGGTAATGTGAAATGTTGAAACCATTAGCAGACAGAGTGATTATTAAAATGGTAGAAAGCGAGGAGACAACAAAAAGTGGTATTATTTTAGCTGGTAACAGCAAAGAAAAACCACAAATTGCAGAGGTCATAGAAGTAGGCCCAGGCGGAGAAGTAGATGGAAAAGAAGTGAAAATGTATATTAAAAAGGGCGACAAGGTTGTTGTGAATAAATATGCAGGCACAGAAATAAAATATGAAGGTGAAGATTTCATTATTGTAAAGCAAAATGATATATTAGCAATAGCAGAATAAAAGAAAGGGATAGGTAAACAAATATACCCCGTCCCCAATTGTTTAAGGAGGAAAGAAAAATGGCAAAGGAAATTAAATTTGGCGAAGATGCTAGAAAAAGTTTATTAGATGGTGTTAATAAATTAGCAGATACTGTAAAGGTTACATTAGTTCCTAAGGGAAGAAATGTTGTGTTAGATAAAAAATTTGGTAGCCCATTAATTACTAATGATGGTGTAACCATTGCAAAAGAAATTGAGTTAGAGGATAGCTTTGAAAATATGGGTGCACAATTGGTAAAGGAAGTTTCTACTAAGACAAATGATGTGGCTGGTGACGGTACTACAACGGCTACTGTTTTGGCACAAAGCATGATTAAAGAAGGTGTTAAAAATGTAGCTGCTGGTGGCGATCCAATGGCTATTAAGAGAGGTATTAATAAAGCTGTAGAGGCTTGTGTAGAAGAATTAAAGAAGATTAGTAGCCCTCTAAATGGAAAAGAAGATATTGCAAGAGTA
>CATZDQ010000070.1 GCA_958417695.1 uncultured Clostridiaceae bacterium
GCATAACACAAGTATCTACCTTTAAAATAATGATATCTGCTAATTTACCTTCTTCTATACTACCAATTTGTTCTTCCATGCCTAATGCTTTTGCACCATTGATGGTTGCCATTTGCATAACTTGGTAAGCTGGTAATTTTTTAGCATCTTCATGGGTTCCTTTTTGTAATAAAGCGGTATATTTCATGGTTTCAAATAAATCTAAGTTACTACCACTCCCTTGCCCATCTGTTCCCAGACTAACATTCATACCTGCTTTTATCATTTCAGCCACATTAGCTATACCACAGCCTAGTTTTAAATTACTAACTGGACAATGGGATACTTGTACTGATAACTCTGCCAATCTTCTAATTTCTTCTTTGCTTAATTTTACACAATGGGCTAACAAAACTTTCATGTCTTTAAAGTCTTTTTCTATTACATTTACAGGACTTTCTTCATAAGCTATTTGTATATCTTCTACTTCTTTTGTATTTTCACAAAAATGCATATGGATTGGTAAGTGATTTTCTTTAGCAAAGGCAATACATTTATCCACATATTGTCTACTAGATGTGTATAAGCCATGTATGCCTGCATTAAAGGTAATTCTACTATTCTTATTTCTATATTTTTCTAACAATTCTTTAAATTCTACTAATTTCTTTTCTCCGTCAGCTTCTCCTGCTACTGAAGTTAAGGTTCTTGTTGTTTGTAATCTCACTCCCATTTGTATAGCTGCTTGTATAATTGCTTCTGACATAAAATACATATCATTTATAGTTGTAGTTCCTGTTTGTATCATTTCTATAAAAGATAAACTGGACGCTTGGTAAATATCTTCTATGGTTAATTTATCTTCCATTGGCCATATTTTATCTTGTAGCCATTCTTGCAGAGCTAATCCATCTACGGTTTCTCTAAAAATACTCATTGGCACATGGGCATGGGTATTAATAAGCCCTGGCATAACCACTTTTCCTTCTGCTTCTATGACTTTTGCATTGTTTTCAGGTATTAAATTTTTTCCAATAGCTGTGATGATATTGTCTTCTATTGCTATATCTATATCTTCTTCTATTTTTTCTCTTTTTTCACTCATAGAAATTAAAGTAGCATGCTTTATATATGTTTTCATAAGATTTTCCCCTTTTCTCTTTTTTATCTTTATTTTCCTGTTTACTTTTTCTATTATACCGTTGTTTTTCTTTTTTGTAAACGAAAAAAATGGAAGAGTTTTTAGACTTCTTCCATTTTTCATTTTCTCTAAATTTAAGATACTCTCAAATTCATTTGTCCGCTTATTGTGTTACAGATTCTTCTACAACTTCTGTAGTTTCTTCTGCATTTTCACTTTCATCTTCTTCTGTGCTAATATGGGTATTTTTATATTTAGCAAGACCTGTTCCTGCTGGAATTAATTTACCAATAATAACATTTTCTTTTAGTCCAATTAATTCATCTACTTTACCCTTAATAGCGGCTTCTGTAAGAACTCTTGTTGTTTCTTGGAAAGAAGCTGCAGATAAGAAACTGTCTGTTGCAAGAGAAGCTTTTGTGATACCTAATAATACACGTTTTCCTGTTGCTGGACGTTTTCCTTCTTGGATTGCTTGGTTATTAATAGATTCAAATTCATACATATCTACTAGAGAACCTGCAAATAAAGTGGTATCTCCATTATCTTCTACTCTAACTTTCTTTAACATCTGTCTTCCAATAACTTCAATATGCTTATCATTGATATCCACACCTTGGTTTCTATACACTTTTTGTACTTCTTGTACTAAGTAGTTATAAACACCTGCTGGACCTTTGATAGCTAATAATTCATTTGGATTAACAGAACCTTCTGTAAGTGGTTGACCTGCAACTACTAAGTCTCCCTCTTTTACTTTTAGTTTAGAACCAAATGGAATAACATAAGTTCTACTATCCTCTTTAGAGGTAACTATGATTTCTTTTCTCTTCTTCTCATCTGAGATTTTAACCGTACCATCTATTTCTGAAATAATAGCTAATCCCTTTGGCTTTCTAGCTTCGAATAATTCCTCAACTCTAGGAAGACCTTGTGTAATATCAGCAACACCGGCAACACCACCTGAGTGAATCGTTCTCATCGTAAGCTGTGTACCTGGCTCACCAATAGATTGCGCAGCAATAATACCAACAGCTTCACCAATGTCTGCCTCTTGTCTACTTGCAAGTCCCATACCATAACATTTTGAGCAAACACCATATTTCGTTCTACAACCAAATACACTACGTACAGATACTTTTTCTATACCTGCTTCTACAATTTTATCGGCAATTTTATCATTAATTAATGTATTGGTATCTACTATGATTTCTCCTGTTTCTGGATGAACAATATCTTCTAATGGATATCTTCCTATTAATCTTTCTTGTAAGCTTTCTATTACTTGGTTTCCATCTTTAATAGCGGTTAATTCAATTCCATCATGTGTTCCGCAATCATGTTCTCTTACAATAATATCTTGTGATACGTCTACTAATCTTCTGGTTAAATATCCAGAGTCTGCTGTTCTTAAAGCCGTATCTGATAAACCTTTACGTGCTCCATGGGCAGATATGAAGTATTCTAGAGCATCTAGTCCCTCTCTGAATGAAGATTTAATTGGAATTTCAACCGTTTTACCGGTTGTACTAGCCATCAATCCACGCATACCTGCAATTTGTTTTAACTGGTCTAAGTTACCTCTGGCTCCTGATTCTGACATCATAAATACGGGGTTTAGACTAGTAAAGTTATCTCTCATGGCATCTTTCACGTCATCGGTTGCTTTCTCCCAAATCTTAATTACAGAGTTATATCTTTCTTCTTCTGTGATTAAACCACGTTTATATTGTTTTAATACAGTTTCTACTTGTTTAGAAGCTTGCTCTAAGATTTCTTTCTTTGCTTCTGGTACTTTAACGTCATCAATAGATACGGTAATAGCACCTGTTGTAGAATATTTAAATCCAGTTGCTTTAATATAGTCTAATAGTTCTGCTGAACGGTTTAAGCCATGAACATTGATACATTTTTCAATGATTTTTCCTAGATTTTTCTTTTTTACTACAAAGTTGATTTCTAATTCAAATTCATTGTCTGGATTGTTTCTATCTACAAATCCTAAATCTTGTGGAATTCCTTTATTATAGATAATTCTTCCGACTGTGGTTTGTATCTTTTTATGTTTTTCTACTCCATTTTCTATTTTACTCATTCTAACAAAGATTTTAGCATGCATGCCTACTTCTTTGTTTTCATAAGCAATGATAGCTTCTTCTGGAGAAGAGAAGTAATTTCCTTCCCCTATTTCTCCATCTACTTCCATGGTTAAATAGTAACTTCCTAAAATCATATCTTGGGTTGGAACCGTTACTGGCTTACCATCTTGTGGTTTTAGTAAGTTGTTTACAGATAACATTAAGTATCTTGCTTCTGCTTGTGCTTCTGGTGATAATGGAACGTGAATAGCCATTTGGTCACCATCGAAGTCGGCGTTGAAAGCTGTACATACTAATGGGTGTAATTTGATAGCTCTACCTTCTACTAATACTGGTTCAAATGCTTGGATACCTAATCTATGTAATGTAGGTGCACGGTTTAACATAACTGGATGGTCTTTGATAACATCTTCTAAAATATCCCATACTTCTGGGCGTAATCTTTCTACCATTCTTTTTGCATTTTTAATGTTGTGGGCAATACCTCTTCCTACTAATTCTTTCATAACAAATGGCTTAAATAATTCTACTGCCATTTCTTTTGGTAGACCACATTGGTATATTTTTAGTTCTGGTCCTACAACAATAACGGAACGTCCTGAATAGTCAACACGTTTTCCTAGTAAGTTTTGACGGAAACGTCCTTGTTTTCCTTTTAACATGTCTGATAAAGATTTTAAAGGTCTATTTCCTGCACCAGTTACTGGTCTTCCTCTTCTTCCATTATCAATTAAGGCGTCTACAGATTCTTGTAACATTCTTTTTTCGTTTCTTTTGATGATTTCTGGTGCACCTAACTCTACTAATCTCTTTAATCGGTTATTTCTATTAATAACTCTTCTATATAGGTCATTTAAGTCAGATGTAGCAAATCTACCACCGTCTAATTGTACCATTGGTCTTAATTCTGGTGGAATGACTGGTACCACATTCATAATCATCCATTCTGGTCTATTTCCAGATAGTCTAAAAGATTCTACGGTATCTAATCTTTTAATTAATTTAGCTTTCTTTTGCTCACTAGCTGTTTCTAGTTCTTTCTTTAATTTAGCTGCTAGTTTGTCTAAGTCAATTTCTTTTAGCAATTTTTCTAGTGCTTCTGCTCCCATTTCTGCTTTAAAACTGCCTGCTCCATATTTTTCTACAGCTTCATGATATTCTTTTTCTGATAGTACTTGTGTTTTCATTAAGCCTGATGTTCCTTTGTCTATAACAATATAAGATGCAAAGTAAACAATTTTTTCTAAGCTTCTTGGCGAAATATCTAACATTAAAGCGATTCTACTTGGAATTCCTTTAAAATACCAAATATGGGCTACTGGTGCTGCAAGTTCAATATGACCCATTCTTTCACGTCTTACTTTAGCTTTGGTAACTTCTACACCACATCTATCGCAGACAATTCCTTTATATCTAACCCTTTTATATTTCCCACAATGACATTCCCAGTCTTTTGTTGGTCCAAATATTCTTTCACAGAACAAACCATCTTTTTCTGGTTTTAAGGTTCTGTAATTAATGGTCTCTGGTTTTTTGACTTCTCCTTTTGACCATTCTCTTATTTTTTCGTCTGATGCTAATCCTATTTTGATTTTATCAAAAATTTCTAATTCATCCACTCTTGGTTAGCCCCCCTGATTTTTGTTTTCCTTTTCTCTTATAAAACCATGGTAATGTTCCACTGCTGTACATTTCTTTTGTCCATTACCTTGGCTTTTTAAGAGACTATTTAATTATCTCGTGATTTCTATAAAAAGAACTTGCTTTTTATATCTTTGAATACACATTTCTATAGTTGCTCTTGTTTCTGTTGTATCTAAACAAATACCATTTTCTTTTTTTAATTCTTCTATAATTTTCTCTATTGTACCTGCTTTGTCTCCTTTTTCTACAAGGATATTATCCACTTCATATTGTAATACTCTATAGTCTTTTATAACTCTAAACTTTTTAGGATAACGTTCTTGGATATCTCTTCTAAATTGTCTTGCATATTCTTCCATATCTATCACTTCTTTTTTTGCTTTAAATATTTTTTACTTATAGCTCTCCTTCATCATTTAGAAGATTATCTTCTGCTAAATCATTATCAAATATAGTGTCGTCTCCTTCATCATCTAACCCTTCAAATAATTCATCGGAATCTTCTTCACTATCTAATAACATATCTTCTGTATCTTCATCTGCCTCGATATAGCTGTCTTCTAGTTCAGTTTCGTCTAGTACATTAGAACCTACTTTTGTTTCTTCATAGTCAATACCTTCATCAATATGTTCTTTTAGTTCTAGTTCTTGGTTATCTTCTGAATATAAACGTACATCTAATCCTAAAGATTGTAATTCTTTGATTAATACTTTGAAAGATTCTGGAACTCCTGGTTCTGGAACATTTTCTCCTTTGACGATGGCTTCATAGGTTTTAACACGTCCTACCACATCATCTGATTTAACCGTTAACATTTCTTGTAAGGTGTAGGCTGCTCCATAAGCTTCTAATGCCCATACTTCCATCGCTCCAAAACGTTGTCCACCAAATTGCGCTTTACCACCTAGAGGTTGTTGTGTAACTAAAGAGTATGGTCCTGTTGAACGTGCGTGGATTTTATCATCTACTAAGTGATGTAGTTTTAACATGTACATAACACCAACTGTAATTGGGTTATCAAAAGCTTCTCCGGTTCTTCCATCATATAGAATTGTTTTTCCATCTCTACGTAAGCCTGCTTCTTCTAATAGTTCTTCTATTTCTTTATCTGTTGCACCATCAAATACTGGTGTTGCTACTTTCCATCCTAAAGCTCTTGCTGCCATTCCTAAATGAACTTCAAGTACTTGCCCTAAGTTCATACGAGATGGAACGCCAAGAGGGTTTAAAACGATATCTACTGGTGTTCCGTCTGGCATAAATGGCATATCTTCTTCTGGAAGAATTCTAGATATAACACCTTTATTTCCATGACGTCCAGCCATTTTATCTCCTACAGAGGTTTTTCTTTTTGTTGCTATATAACAACGGATAACTTGATTTACACCAGGTCCTAATTCATCTGAATTGTCTCTAGTAAAGATTTTGACGTCTACGATGGTTCCTGCTTCTCCATGTGGTACTCTTAAAGAAGTGTCTCTAACTTCTCTTGCTTTTTCTCCAAAGATAGCACGTAATAATCTTTCTTCTGCTGTTAATTCGGTTTCTCCTTTTGGTGTTACTTTTCCAACTAGAATGTCTCCTGGTCTTACTTCTGCACCAATACGAATAATTCCATTTTCATCTAAGTCTTTTAGTCCATCATCACCTACATTTGGAATGTCTCTTGTGATTTCTTCTGGACCTAATTTGGTATCTCTACATTCACAGTCATATTCTTCTATATGAATAGAGGTATATACGTCTTCTTTTACTAGTCTTTCACTAATTAAAACAGCATCTTCATAGTTGTAACCTTCCCAAGTTGTAAAGGCGATTAATACGTTTTTACCCAAGGACATCTCTCCATTTTTGGTAGATGGTCCATCTGCTAAGATGTCTCCTTCTTTTACTTTTTCTCCTCTAGTTACCACTGGTCTTTGGTTAATACAAGTTCCTCCATTGGTTCTTTTAAATTTGCGTAAATGATAGGTATCTATTTCGTTTTTCTTGTTTCTAACTAAGATTTCATCTGCTGATACTTTTTCTATGATACCTTCGTTTTTAGCTGTAACTGTTATACCAGAGTCTTTTGCTGCTCTATATTCGATTCCCGTTCCTACAATTGGTGCTTCTGTTGTTAGTAGAGGAACTGCTTGACGTTGCATGTTAGAGCCCATTAGTGAACGTTTTACGTCATCATGCTCTAAGAATGGTATCATAGCAGCGGCTACTGATACGAGTTCCTTTGGTGAAACGTCTATGTAGTCTACTTGGTCTGCATCTACTTCTGTGATTTCTGCTCTATGACGTACTCGAATTCTTTTATTGACAAATTTGTTTTGTGCATCTAATGGTTCAGATGCTTGTGCAATGATATAATTATCTTCTTCATCTGCTGGCATATATTCTACAATGTCTGTTATTTTTCCTGTTTCATGGTCTATTTTTCTATATGGTGTTTCTATAAATCCGTATTCATTAATAATTGCAAAAGAAGATAGTGCTGAGATAAGTCCAATGTTTGGTCCTTCTGGGGATTCTACTGGGCATAATCTACCATAGTGTGTATAGTGAATATCACGTACTTCAAATCCTGCTCTTTCTCTTGAAAGTCCTCCAGGTCCTAATGCAGAAATTCTTCTTTTATGGGTAAGCTCTGATAATGGGTTTGTCTGGTCCATAAATTGTGAAAGCTGAGAGCTTCCAAAGAATTCTCTGATAGAGGATGTGATTGGTTTTGTGTTTATTAAGGTTTGTGGTGTAACAACATCTAAGTCTTGTATCGTCATTCTTTCACGAACAACTCTTTCTAATCTTGTTAAACCAATTCTAAATTGATTTTGTAATAATTCTCCAACACAACGAATACGTCTATTTCCTAAATGGTCAATATCATCTACATTACCTAATCCATGGTCTAAGTTTAATAGATAGTTGATAGAAGCAATGATATCTTCATTAGTAATGTGCTTTGGTATTAATTCTTCTTTTCTTTCTTTTAATACATTATGTAGGTCTTTTTCTTCTGTTGTGTCTAAGATAGATTTTAATACTTCGTAATTAACTTCTTCTTTGAAGTGTAAATCAGAGATATCTATATTGGTAACTACTTTATGTATGTTGACTGTACCATTTCCAATAATTCTTACTTTGGTATCTCCTACTTTTACATCTACTATGTTTAATCCTGTATTTTGGATTTCTTCTGCTATTTCTTTGGAAATTATGTTTCCTTTTTCTACTAAGACTTCTCCTGTAGATGGGTCTATAATGTCTTCAAAGGCTTCTAATCCTTTAATTCTAAAGGCTAAATATAATTTTTTATAGAATTTGTATCTTCCTACGTTAGCTAAGTCATATCTTATAGGGGCAAAGAAAAATCCATTACATA
>CATZDQ010000071.1 GCA_958417695.1 uncultured Clostridiaceae bacterium
AAGCAAAGATACAGGATTTACAAAATCAATTAAATAACTTAAATTCTTTATTAGCTCAAACCAATGCGACAGCAGATAAAATCTTAGCAGGTTATAAAGCTTATAGCGGGGGAAAATTATTAACCGGTACAATGGCCAATCGAGGAGCCATTAGTAGTAGTCTAAATTGTGGACAAACTTATACAATACCAGCAGGGTATCATAATGGTTCTGGAAAAGTAACCGCCAATAGTTTAGCAAGCCAGACTTCTGCAACTGCCAATGCTAATAATCTAAGTAGTGGTGTAACCGCTTGGGTAAATGGGCAGAAAATAACAGGAAATGGAGCAGATGTAAATAATAGCTATAATAATGGATATAATGCTGGAAAGGCAAAAGGCACATCCATTTTATCTCAGTATTGTTATGGGGCAGATGATTGGAGTATTAGTGATGTGACTTATGATATAAAAAATATAAGTAAAGTTATTTTAGGAGGATTGGATACTTCTTATAGTATAAATTGGGCGTATACAATGGTGATTATATATAAAGATTCTACTTGTGTATTTGAAGGAAGAGGAAGTCCTTATGATAATGGCGTTTCTAATGATAAAATAGTAAAGGCAACAAGTGATACTTATGATGTTAGTCAAAGTAGTACTTTTCGTATAGTAGTAAAAGGATTATGGGGACAAAAAGTAGGTATCAAAAGTATTACTTTTCAATAAAAAAATAAGTAAATAAGTAAATAAGATAAAGAACTAGTTGAATAGAAACTAGTTCTTTATCTTATTTAAGAGCTACATAAAATATGTTGAAAAAGAGAAAGAAAAACAAGAAAATAAAATTATAAATAGTAAAAATAGATAGGAAGAGGGATATATGAGAGAAAAAGGAATTACTTTAGTAGCATTAGTCGTAACTATTATTATATTAATTATTTTAGCAGGCATTAGTATCCATGTAACCATAGGAGAAGATGGTATAATTACTAAAGCAAAACAGGCTAAACAAAATATTGTTTTGGCAGGAGAAGCAGAGGCTATGCAATTAAACCTACTATATTATGAACTAGAAACTGGAGAAGAAATGACAGAAGATGAAGAATCCACTAAAAAAGATGAAATCATAGCCTTATTACAAAAGCAAGTAGAAGAACTACAAAAACAGGTAGCTAGTTTGCAAACAGAAAATACAGAGTTAAAGAAACAAATAGAAGATTTAAATGCACAAATTGCAGAATTACAAAAAGAAATAGCTGATTTAAAGGCACAAATAGCTAGTAAAGATATAGAAATAGCAGATTTGAAAAAGCAGGTAGGTGAAAAAGAAGCAAAGATACAGGATTTACAAAATCAATTAAATAACTTAAATTCTTTATTAGCCCAGACCAATGCGACAGCAGATAAAATCTTGGCAGGTTATAAAGCGTATAGTGGAGGAAAACTATTAACCGGCACAATGGCCAATCGAGGAGCCATAAGTAGCACTTTAAATTGTGGACAAACTTATACCATACCAGCGGGATATCATAATGGTTCTGGAAAAGTAACCGCCAATAGTTTAGCAAGTCAAACATCTGCAACTGCCAATGCTAATAATCTAAGTAGTGGTGTAACCGCCTGGGTAAATGGACAAAAAATAACAGGAAATGGTGCAGATGTGAACAATAGTTATAACAATGGATATAACCAAGGGGCTTTGACAAAGCAAGTGTATATGAATTATTCCACCACAAATGGAAATATTACATTTCAGATTCCAGCTAATTGTCAGAGAGCTTATGTAACAGCCATGTATCGTGGTGGTGGTGGAGACCCTGCGTTTTCTCGTAATATCGACTTATCAGGAACAGCAGTTAAAACGTATACAACGCAAACGACAACGATTGGTCCGTGGAGTCAAACTTGTGATGCCACTTTTACAGTAGAATTAAATAGTCAAGGGGGAACACTTATTATTTTACCCTATTTAGTTAGTGGAAACTCTATTTTCGATGGACATGCTATGGTGGTATATTATTAATGAAAATAGGAAAAATGGAAAATATTTTTAATGGAGTAATAAAATCTTCTATAGTAAGAAAAAATATGCAAGAAAGTATGGGAGATAGTACCATACAAAAATACTCAAAAAATGATTGAAAAACAACTTCCTTTATGGTATAACTATGAATAGTAAATGCTAAAGGAGGTTTTTTTATGGCAAAGAGAAAAATGGAACCAGGAAAAATAGTTACAAAAGTAGTTGCTTTATTACTTGCATTATTAATGATAGTTGGAATGGGAGGAACATTACTTTATTATCTAATTGCTCTATAGGAAAATAGAAAATACAAGAAGGGAAATAAAAAGGTATGAAAGAAGATTTTATGACTGCATTTAATAACTTTTGGAACTTTAATGTAGTAAATTATATGAACCAATTACAAGAACACCCATTTAGACTCATTTCGCTAGCTTTAGATATTACAATTGTTATTTTCTTAGCATATAAGTTTATTAAGGTAACCAAAAATTCTAGAGTATGGCAACTGATAAAAGGAATTGCATTACTCATTGTTATGACAGCCATCAGTGGTTGGTTACATTTAGATATATTAAATTATATATTGACATCGGTTATGACCTATGGTGTTATTGCGATGATAGTTATCTTCCAACCAGAACTTAGAAGAGCATTAGAACAATTAGGAACTAATAAGTTTACTAAATTTTTTGGAATAGATAAAGATATTATTACCAAAACAAAAGAAGATATCTATAAAGTAGTGATTGCAGCACAGGAATTAGCTAAGACAAAAACGGGTGGCTTAATTGTTATTGAAAGAGATATCAAAATAAGGGATATCGCAGAAACGGGAGTACAAATCCATGCAGAAGTGTCACCACAATTGCTAGTAAATCTATTTGTGCCAAATACACCATTACATGACGGAGCAGTAGTGATTAGTAATAATAAGATAGAAGCCGCAGCATGTATCTTACCATTGGCAGACGATAAAGAAATTGCAAGAGAACTAGGAACTAGACATAGAGCAGCTATTGGTATATCCAAAGAGACAGATGCTATAGCGGTAGTTATTTCAGAAGAAACTGGAAAGATTTCGATTGCTAAAGAAGGTACGTTAATTGCTGATTTAAAAGAAGATGCTTTAAAGAAAATTTTAATAAAGAATATTGTTACCAACCGACTAGGAGAAGGAAAAGGAATTAAAGCAGAACGTATTAAAAAGATGAAATCTAAATTTCAGAAAAAAGTAAAAGAAGTAGAAAAATTAGAAGTAGAAGAAGAAAAAAAAGAAACTAAATAAAAAGATACGCATTAAACTAATGCTAAGAAAATTAGTTTAGTGCGTTTTTCTATAAAGTAGAAAATAGGAGCTATATATGAGAAATATTAAATTAACAATCGAATATGATGGAAAAGACTTTAATGGTTGGCAAAAACAACCAGATAGATTAAACATACAAGGAGAAATAGAAAGAGCCATAGAAGCTATTACAGGAGAAAAGGTAGAACTAATTGGCTCCGGAAGAACCGATGCAGGTGTACATGCCTTAGGACAAGTGGCTAATTTTAAAACACAAAGCCAAATACCAATTGAAAAAATGGCTATTGCCATTAATTCGAAGCTAAAAAAAACAATTCGTATTCAAAAAGCAGAAGAAGTAGACTTACGTTTTCATGCTAGATATAATTGTAAAGAGAAAACCTATTGCTATATCTTACATCCGGCAGAACAAGCATCTGCTATTTTTAGAAATTTAGAATATGAAATTCCTATGTCATTAAATGTAGAAAATATGAGAAAAGCGGTAAAGTATTTTGAAGGAGAACATGACTTTAAGGGATTTAAAGCTCGTGGCACCAGTAGCAAAAGTAGCATTAGAACCATTTACCATGCACAAATTGAAGAAAAAGAAGGTAGAATTGTTATACAATTGACAGGAAATGGCTTTTTATATAATATGGTCAGAATTATTGCTGGAACCCTAGTAGAGGTGGGATGTGGAAAAATTAGACCAGAAGAAATACCAGAAATTATCCAATCTGGTGATAGAACCAGAGCTGGTAAAACTTTGCCACCATACGCCTTATATTTAGTAAAAGTAGAATATGCCTAAAAAGGAACCAAAATATAAGAAAATGCATATCATATAGCAGAACATAAAAAAGCAAGGAGAGATCTATATGAATACATTATTAATATATTTTGCGTTACCTGTAGCAACGATTATTTTAGCTTTTGTACTAGAGAAAATTTTAAGATGTCCTTTTTTAACAGCAGCGACTTTTTTTGCCATATACTTAATTGTAGCTTTTGCAGTATTTGATGCTACTTTCTTAGTATGGGTAATTGTTTATACAATTTTAGCCTTTATTGCAGCAGCATTAGCAGAAATATTCTATAGAAAAGGGGGATGTGGCTGTCATAGAATGGAAAATCAAAATACAGATAGACCAAATCTAACAGCTAGAATTACAGGATTATCTAATATACCAGATAGAAATGAGTGTAATTGTAACTGCAATTGTAATAACAATACAGCGCAACCTAATGTAGCTAGCGTGAATGTCAGAAACAATACCAATGGTAATCAATCTTCCTGGTGTTGTTATAGGAAATAGAGAAAAAGAAAATTTAATAAAATAAACTTCTAATAGGAATCGATATTTTTAGATGAATATTAGAGGTTTATTTTGTTTTATAGAACAAAATAAACCTCATTCACCTTAGCGTAGTTTCTTATTATACGTTTTTTATAAAAAGTGGTATTTAAGTCTTCAACTATTTCTTAGGCTACCCGTTTCTTTAATGGTCGTTGTTCTCCCATTGATTTCCAGTATTACTTTTAAATAAACCTCTATTTATTCTTCTTTCTCATAAATTATGTTCATATCCTACTTTGTGAAAGTAATCTGTATATTATTCCTTCTTTGGTATCTTGGAAATCTTGGCTTTCCCTTGATTAGTTTATCTGCTCTTTCGTATTTCTCTGTTAGGGCTATGTATGATTTATAATTTACTAGTACGTCTAATATGACTTCTTATAAAGCATGGACATGCAAATCAATTCTCTTCTCTATATCTTTTATAAATTCTACTACTTTCTATATTTCTATTTTTCATTTTATAGATTTCTTCTTTTCTTTCTGGTAGCTCATAAATTAATGTGTTGTACACTTTCGCACTATGCCACAGAATATCTTCTATTATCTCTTGATTCAACTTTTGAGGTTTTCATATATTCTTAAAATTTAAGCGTATCTTCATTATCTTTTCTCCCTATTTTATATCCTAGAACAAAGTACAAATGCTCCAAGTAGTTTTTTGCATAAAAGTAGGAATTTCCTATAATACAAAAAAGAGAGTATAAACAATATACATAAGATTACTGGATGAAATAAATTAAAAAGAGATATAAATAAGATAATATAAAGTATTAGCATAAAATTAATGTGTAAGTAAAAAGAGAATGAATAAAAATAGTAACAAAGGAGAAAAGATGGGAAGAAAAGAAAAAAATAAAAGAGAACCTAATAATAGAAAAAAACAAATGGGAATTACTTTAATAAGCTTAGTCATAACAATTATTATATTAATTTTATTAGCAAGTATAAGTATAGAGATTTTAATAGGAGATAGTGGTATTATAAGAAAGGCAAAAGAAGCAAAAGAAGAGATAGGTCTAGCTCAAAATAAAGAAGAAAAGGCTATTGAAAAGTTGACTAATAGAATAAATGATGAAAAATTTGAAGAAGCAAAAACATACATAGAAATTAATGGAGAAAATATACAGTATACAACGCCGAGTATATACGCCAAAATAATTTTACAAGCTAATACAGAAGTATCTATAGCTGACTGCAAATGGACAGTAAACCATAGTAAAAATGCAATCAACGAAGAAGAATATAAAAATAACTTTAAAGATAATCCAGAAACAGTAAAAATAACATTAGAAGAAGGAACTACTTATATCCATGTACTAACCGTAACAGAAGAAGGAGACAAAGTAGAAACGATTTCCAATCCTATAAGAGTTATACAAAACAAGCATAAACATACAGAAGCATGCAAGAAAGAAGTTACAATAAATGCAACTTGTTCTATTTCTCTTGGAAGTATACCCGATGATCGATGGGAAGACCATGGATGTGGAAGTAAAGGACAGACACGCCACTGGAAGAGATACCATAATCATGCAGCTTGCGGAGCAGGAAGCATATTAGTAGATCATTTCATTTGTACGAAATGCGGAAATAACTGGATAGAAAATGACCCTTTTAGGGGAGCAGAATCGCATACCTATACAAAAAAAGAAATACAAATTACATGTGGAAAACAAGAAGGACAAATAGAGTCTTATAAAATTTTATATTAATAAAATAAACCGTCATAAATTTAGTTTATGGCGGTTTACTATGTCAGAAAAAGGAAAAAACAAAAATATTACAACAATATTACAAAGATATTAATTTTAGATTACAGTTATCTCATTTTATTGTTTTTAAGCACTTTTTGTTGTACAATGAAAGAAGTAATGATATTTTGTCAAAAAATAAGGAGGATATAACTATGGCAATGAATCCAATGCAAAGAAAAGCAAATAATTATTTATTAATAGGTGTATTAGTAACACTACTAATTACAGGTACCATTATTGGTTTCCTATTTATACAATTAAATAAATTACAAACAGAAAAGAAGTCAGAAGCTAGCGCAATGAAAGAAGTGTACGTCGTATCTAGTGATATTAACTCGGGAGATACCGTTAGCTTAGATAAATTAAAAAAGCAACCTGTTGCAGCTTCTATGATACCAAGTAATGCACTTACCGTAGGAGATGTTACAGAAAACACCATAGCTAAAATAGCAGTTAAAAAAGGTAGTGTCATGACAGTAGACATGGTAACAGAAAGTGATAATCCAACAACAGATGATATGCGTGTGCAAGAATACAATATGGTATTATTACCAACACAAATTCAAACAGGTGATTATGTGGATATTAGACTTCGTATGCCATCTGGAGAAGACTTTATAGTCGTTTCTAAAAAACGTGTAGAACTTCCTACAATTGATGGAGTAGATTCTTATAGTAGTATTAAACTTCAAATGTCAGAAGAAGATACCGTGGTCATGAGTAATGCCATTGTAGAAGCTTATATTATGAAAGGTTCCGTTTTATATGCTGCAACTTATGTAGAGCCAGGTATGCAAAATGGAGCAACCACTACTTATATACCAAAAGCAACTGTACAAGACTTAATGTATAGAAATCCAAATATTGTAACAGAAGCTAAAAATGCTTTAATGACTATCTATAATGCAAATCAATCTACTAGAAATAATGTTATTAATGGTGGTTTAAGCCAATATAGAGAAGATGAATTAGATAATATTCAAGAAGCAGTACAAGAACAAATTAATAAAGCTAAAGAAGAAAGACAAAGCTATTTAGAGTCTTTAGGTGCAACTTATTAATAACGGAGGAAAATACAAGTGAAAAAAATTGGATTTATTGGAGCTTATGATAAAACAGACTTTGTAGTCTACATTGCCAAAATACTAGTAGAAACCGGTAAAAAGGTTCTACTAGTAGATGGCACCATCACACAAAAAGCAAAATATATCATACCAACTATTAAGCCATCCAAAACTTATGTAACAGAATTTGAAGGAATTGACATAGCAGTTGGATTTGAAAACTTTGAAGATATTCGAAAATACTTAGGTCTGCCAACAGTAACCCCTTTTGAATATGATATTGCCTTAATCGATGTAGATAGCCCACAAGCTATTACCAGTTGGGATATCGAAAATGTAGATCAAAATTATTTTGTCACATCTTTTGATATGTACTCTTTGAAGAAAGGATTAGAAGCTATTAGTGGATTGGTAAATCCTTTAAAAGCAACCAAAATTCTTTTCTCTAGAGATGCTTTAAAAGAAGAAGATGACTATTTAAACTTTCTAGCATTAGGAACAAAGATAACTTGGGATGAGGAAAAAATATACTTACCTTTTGAAGTAGGAGACCAAACGGTTATCTATAATAACCAAAGAGTTTCTAAAATTAAATTTAGAAAGTTAAGCAACCAATATAAAATGGGATTACAATATGTAGCACAAAAAATATTAGGACAAGAAGATTATAATCTATTACGAAAAACGTTTAGAAAAATAGAAAGAGG
>CATZDQ010000072.1 GCA_958417695.1 uncultured Clostridiaceae bacterium
CCTATTTTTTTATTGATCAATCATGACACCTCTTAGACTTTCATAAATTTCCTCTGTGATTTTTGTTTCAAAAACTCTTTCCAATTTCTTAGTTTTTATTGCTTTTTCTAAACATTGGATATCTTTACATAAATAAGCACCTCTACCATTGGCTTTTCCTGTTATGTCTAGACTAATATTTCCCTCTTTGTCTTTTACAATTCTCACTAGTTCTTTTTTTGGTTTTATACTATTGCAACCAATACAAGTACGATTTGGTAACTTTTTCAAACAATCACATCCTTTATTTTCATTGTATTCTGGTTATGTCCTATTTTATTCTTCTGAAGGTTCTACATTTTCTTCTTGCTCTGCTTGCATTTTAGCAATCATTTCTCTAAACTGTGTTTCGCTCTTTATATCTATTTTCCAATTGGTAAGTCTTGCTGCTAAACGTGCATTTTGTCCTGCTTTTCCAATGGCTAGTGATAATTGATCATCTGGAACGATGACTTGCGCAAATCTTTCTTCTTCTTTAATATCTACTGCCATAACCTGTGCTGGAAGTAAAGCAGAAGAAATATAAATGGCTGGGTCCTCATTCCATTCAATTACATCAATTTTTTCACCATGTAGTTCATTAATAATATTTTGAATACGAATTCCTTTTTGTCCTACACAAGAACCAACTGGATCAATATTCGGATTTTCAGAGTATACTGCTACTTTACATCTGCTGCCTGGGTCTCTAGAAACACTTTTAATTTCAATTAACCCTTCATAAATTTCTGGTATTTCTAATTCAAATAATTTTCTAACAAAATCGTTATGTGCTCTAGAAATCATAACTTGTGTACTACCTTTTAAGCCTTTTTCTACATCTATGATACAGGCTCTTATTTTATCATTGACATGATAGTTCTCTGTTGGTATTTGTTCTTTTACGGTCATAACACCTTCTATTCTACCTAGGTCTACTACTACCACACCGCCGTCAGCTTTTTGAATAATTCCAGAAACAATTTCTCCTTTTCTTTGGCTAAATTCATTATATAAAAACTCTCTAGATGCCTCTCTTATTTTTTGAATAATGACTTGTTTTGCTGTTCCTGCTGCAATTCTGCCAAAGTTTCTTGGGATAAGTTCTTTTTCAACTATATCTCCTATTTTATATTTCTTATCTATCACTTGTGCCTGTTCTAAACTTAATTGTGTTTTTTCGTTTTCTACTTCTTCTACGACTTCTTTTTGCATATATACATGAATTTCACCAGTTTCTTTATCCATTGTGATTTTTACATTTTCATCATCACAATCAAAGTTCCTTTTATATGCAGTTACTAAAGCAGTCTCTATGGATTCTAATAAATATTCTTTTTGTATGCCACTTTCTTTTTCTAATTCATCCATAGCCACAATTAGTTCTGTACTATCAATAGCTGGTATATTTGTTTTATTCTCTTTCTTCTTCATTTTTTTCTAATTCCTCCCTTTACCAATTATATTTTATTTTTACATTTGCTATATTCTTTCTATCTATGGCAATTTCTTCTTGTTTTTCTTCCTCTTCTAGGATTAGTACTTCTTCATTTACTTCTTTTAAGATACCTATATATACTTTTTGCTGATTATATGGTTTAAACAGTTTCACTTCTATCTGTTCACCCTTATGTTCTTGAAAATGTCTTTCTTTTCTTAGAACTCTCTCTATTCCTGGTGATGAAACTTCTAAAAAATAAGTCTCTTTAATATAATCTGCATCATCTAGCATATCATTTATAGCATCGTTTACCTTTTCACAATCTTGTAAATCAATTCCCTCTGGTTTATCGATAAAGACACGTAAAAAATAATCTTTTCCTTCTTTTACATATTGTACATCATACAGATTATAGCCTAAATCTTCTATAGTTTTACCTATTAGATTCTCGACTCTTTCTTCGATACTTGCCACTCTTCACAAGCCCCCTTTATACAAGTAAAGAGTGGGATTTGTTCCCACTCTCTTGTTCATTTTGTTTTGCTGTTATTTATTATACACCGTTTTTCCTATAATTACAAGCTTTTTTCACATTTTTTTGAAATTAATTTATTTCCTATTTCTATTGTACAATTTGAATTAAGAGATATGTCTCCTACTTTTAAGTTTGTACCTCTATCTTTACTTTCTAAATTCATTTTCAAAAATACTCTATCGATTGAAAAACTATAACGTACTCCTATTTTTTCATGTTTAACAATTACTATTTCATCTTCTATTTCTTCAATTATACAAGTATACTTTTCTGTAGTAAAAATGACATAAATACCAATCAAAAGTACTATTATAATCAATATCCTCATTATTATAATGATAACTTTTGTTTTCTTTCTCATAAAAAATCTTCTCTTGCTATTACTTTTCTTTATCTATATGAAAATACATATTCCTATATTATATAATATTCCAATAATTAATGGATATCTCTAGTATACTCTATCCATTTTTTATAATTCTACAGTATTATTTTTATATTGAAGCTTCTATATTTAACCTCTTATAAATTTAATATACTTTTTTAATTAAGTTTTTTATGTATTTTAGAATATCACAAACCACCATTTTCATCAATAAAAACATATTAGAATTTTCTACGTTCCATTGCAAATTTCAACATTTTTTAACATTCTTTTAATTTTTCATTTCACATCCTTGATAAAATAAAAAGTATATACATTTTTTCTTTATTTTCTATTAATTTTATGTTATACTAATGGTAATTCTTATTAGGAGGTATTTATATATGAGTATATTATCGCAACTCGAATTAGAGTATTCTGCAAAGGGAGAACCCCTTCCTTCTTTAGAATATCTAACTCATCAATCTTTTGCTGAAAAACTAGGAAATACGCATTCAAAAAAAGCAAAAATCCCTAAGTCTTCTCTTGATGAAGATTATAAAAATTTTAGAAAAAAGTGTAGGAAACCTTCTCCTATACAACATAGTGATTCAGAAACTTATGATAGAGATGATGATTCTGATTACACTAGATAGAAAGGACTTTTAGCATGACAAACCATGACTTAACGAAATTAGAATATTATAAAATTATAGAACAGCTCTCTTCTTACTGTCACACCTATTTAGGAAAAGTAGAATGTGAAAAGTTAAGACCTAGTCACAAAAAGGAAGAAGTACAAAAAAGACTAGAGGAGACAATGCAAGCACAAAAGCTAGTTACTCAAAAAGGAAATCTACCAATCATTCCCATTGCAGACATGGGATTATATATGAAGCAGTTAGAAAGCAAAGTTTATTTATCAAGTAAAGCTTTATTAGAAATTGCTAATCTCTTAACATTAGCAAGAGAACTACGAAATTACTTCTATGCAGAGGAGGAAATACCCACTATTTCTTATTCTATTTTAGATGATTATTTTTCTATGCTCTACACACATTTAGCTATAGAAACGAAAATAAAAAATGCTATTCTTGACGAATTTACTATAGCAGATACTGCTTCTTCTAAACTTTCTTCTCTTCGCAGAAATAGAAGAAAGTTAGAAAGTGATATCAAAGAAATTTTAAATAAAATGATACATGCTTCTAATTATAGCAAAATGATTATGGAGCCTATTATTACTATAAAAAACGACCGTTATGTTATTCCTATTAAAGAAGAATATAGAGGTTCTATGAAAGGATTCATTCATGATATTTCTAGTAGTGGTTCTACCGTTTATATAGAACCGATTAGTGTTTTTGAAACTAATAATAAAATTAATGCCATGAAAGTAGAAGAAGCTAAAGAAATTGAAAGAATTTTAGAAGAACTTTCCACTTTGTTATTCCCCTATGTAAATGAATTACAACAAAATCTTTCCCTAATTGGCTATTTAGATTTTATCTTTGCTAAAGCACAGTTAGCCAAAGTCCTGGACGGAATCGCTCCTACTTTAAATAATAAAAAAGAAATTCATCTATTAAAAGCAAGGCATCCGTTTATTCCGAAGGAACAAGTCGTACCAATTGACCTTTCCATTGGAAACAACTATACTTCGCTCATCATCACAGGTCCTAATACTGGTGGAAAAACCGTTGCTTTAAAAACAACCGGTTTATTAATACTCATGGCATGTAGTGGTCTTTTTATTCCGGCAGATGAACATAGTAGTCTATATGTCTTCGATAATGTTTTTGCTGACATAGGAGATGAGCAAAGTATTCAAGAATCCTTAAGTACCTTTTCTGCCCACATGCTCCATATCATAGATATATTAGAAAAAGCCACATCTAATAGTCTTATCCTTTTAGATGAGTTGGGTTCTGGAACAGACCCTATACAAGGTGCTAATCTAGCAATTAGTATTTTAGAACATTTCCATCAAATGGGGTGTCTAACTTTAGCCACTACCCATTATCAAGAAATCAAAAACTATGCCCTTGTAACCGAAGGCTTTGAAAATGCTAGTTCAGAATTTGATATAGAACAATTAAAGCCTACCTATCATCTACTCATCGGTATCCCTGGTAAAAGCAATGCTTTTGCTATCAGTCAAAAATTAGGTTTACCAGCTTCTATCTTACAAAGAGCAGAAGCGCTCTTAAAACAAGAAGATATTAGTATAGAAACCTTACTAAAAAATATTTATGATGATAAAAAAATCATTGAGCAAGAAAAAGAAACCATTGAAAAAAATGCTAATCAAATTACCTCCCTACGAAA
Source organism: uncultured Clostridiaceae bacterium (assembly GCA_958417695.1). Classification (GTDB taxonomy): domain Bacteria; phylum Bacillota; class Clostridia; order TANB77; family CAG-508; genus UMGS1663. The sequence goes on from CATZDQ010000072.1 coordinate 4,687, forward strand.
AAGTTTAGAACAGGAAAATCAAAAAATACAACAAACGCAAACAGACAATATAGAAAAAGCCAAACACCAGGCACAACAAATCTTATTAGATGCCAAAGAGGAAGCTAACTCTATCATTAAGCAATTAGATGCTTTACATGAACAGATGGAAGGAATGAGCAATTTAGATATCGACAATTTATCTGATGAAGAACTAGTCTCTTTTATGAGAAGAGAATTCTCTTCTACTAAGAAAGCATTACACCAAGCCAATACTTTACGAAATAAATTAAATCACTCTTTATCTACTTTGACACAAACGACTACTTCTTCTGTAACCTCTAATCCTATGCTTATTAACCAAGTAAATCATGTGGAGACAATAAATAACGTTCTTACTAAAAATGATTTAACTATCGGTATGCAAGTAACCTTACGTAACTTTGAACAGCCAGGCATCATCTGTTCTCTATCTGGTAAACCAAATCATTTACAAGTACAAATTGGCAGTGCTAAGGTAAACATTCAAATAGAAGATATCTTAGAAATTACAAAGGAAGAAAATAAGAAACAAAAACAAGTACGACAAAACAGGAATACTTATAAAACTTCTCACATGAATGACAATAAACCAAAACTTTCCAATCTAAAGTCCAAAACTGTTTTACCAGAAATTAAGGTTATTGGACAAAACATAGAAGAAGCCACCTTTGTTATTGATAAATACTTAGATGACTGTGCACTAGCCAAGCTAAGTACCATAAGGATTGTCCATGGAAAAGGAACAGGCAAACTACGAGAAGGCATCCATCAGTTTCTAAAAAAACACCCTCATGTAAAAAGTTATCGCCTTGGCACTTTTGGCGAAGGTGAAATGGGCGTCACTGTTGTTGAATTAAAATAGTGTCCATTGGGACCAGGTACATATGGACAGTTTTGTCCATCAGGGACATAGCTTAAAAAGAGAGCAATTCTATTTTCTTAGATTTGCTCTCTTTTTAAGTCTTTTCTTTACTTTTATCTGTATTTCTTTTTCTTTTTCATTTTTATTTTAAATGAATCTTTATTTCCTTTTCTTCTTTTAATGTTAGTTTTTGATAGCTTACTTTGCATTCATCAAATAGTTTTCTAGAGGCAATATTGCTTTCTGTATCCGCATATTTATCGCATAAGTAAATCACTTGCTTAATGCCTGCTTGTATAATCATTTTAGCACATTCGTTACATGGAAATAAGTCTACATATAATTTTGCATTCTCTAAATCTTTTCGACTACCTCTATAATTTAAAATAGCATTTAATTCTGCATGACAAACATAGGGGTATTTTGTATTTAAGTTTTCCCCTTCTCTTCCCCATGGAAAAGAGTCATCATTAAAGCCGTTTGGTGCTCCATTATAACCGATGGATAAAATACGATTATCATCACTAACAATGCAAGCACCAACTTGTGTAGATGGGTCTTTGCTACGCATAGCTGATAGTTTAGCTATGGACATAAAATATTCATCCCAACTAATATAGCTTTTTCTTTTTTGACATTTTTCTTCTTCCATTTTTTATCACTTCTTTTTTCTTCTTTTATTTTTTCTTACTTCTATTGTCCGCTAGTCATACCATTTAGATTAGAACCATAGTATTTCATTAACCAATCATAATAATTAAATGGTTCTACTGTTTTTGGTTCCCCATAATCAATTCCATAGGTTTCTACCGATATAGAAGTAATTACTGGTGGATTTACTGGTTTGTTTAGTCCTTCTGTAGCATTCTCATCTCTAGTTACGACTTCTACATTTGCAATTTTGTCTACTACATCCATACCTTCTATCACTTTTCCAAATCCTGCATACATACCTTTTAGATTCTCATTATCTGCTTGCATAATGAAAAATTGAGAACCTGCTGAATTATACCCTTCTTCTGTTAAAGAAGAACTGATACTACTATAATCAGAACGAGCCATCGCAATAACGCCTCTTTCCATCTTTATCGTATTTTTGTAGTAGTGATTCGCTATAAACTCTCCTTCAATGGCATAAGTTTGTGTATTGCTTCCATCGTCTTTTATATCACTTAAAGTAGGTACTCCTGTACCATCTCCTTTTTTATCGCCACCTTGTATCATAAAATCTGGTATAGTTCTATGAAAAGTTAGTCCATTATAAAAGCCTCTGTTTGCTAAACGTATAAAATTAGTTACGGTATTTGGTGCTTGATCTGGATATAATTCTACTTTGATTGTTCCATAATCTTGTATTTCTATCGTAGCCACTGGATTTTGTACTTTCCATGTAAATTTACGGTAAATACCATAGCTTGTATACGCTAGTCCTGCTAATATAGCAATTCCTACTATAATGGCTACCACCATTATGATTTTATCTTTTTTTGTTTTTTCCATTTTTCTTTTCCTCTTCCTTTTTTATTTTTGATTTTAGTCTTACAAACCTTTTATTTTATAACATCAAATTATCAAATACAAATTGCTCCTGCATTCTCCTTAAAGATTGTTTGATGGTTCTTGCTCTTACTTCACCAATTCCTTCTACATCATCTAGTGCTGGAATATCTGCGGCTAAAATATGTTGGAATGATTTAAAAGAACGGACTAAATTATCGACAATATTACTTGGCATTCTTGGTATCTTTGTTAAAATACGATAACCTCTGGTGTATACACCTACTTCGTCATAATTATCAAAATCTTCATAGCCTAATAGCCTAGCCACTATTTGTGATTTCATTAAGTCCTCATGAGATAAGCTTTCAATTTCTTTTAATACTTTTTCAGAAGTACGTTTTTTTCCTGGTGCAATGTAATCTTTAATAATAAGTAATTCTTCTTTTTCCATACCTCCTACTAATTCTTCTAATTGCATTTCTAACAAACGTCCTTCTTCTCCTAATTCAAAAATAGCACGTTGTACTTCATCTACAATCTTCATTACCATCTCTGCTCTTTGAATAGAAGTAATCACATTCTCTAGGGTAACAATATCATTAAATTCATATTCATTTAGTAAACTTAATTTACTGTCAAATACCTTTTTATATTTTTCTACTGTTTGCAAAGCTTGGTTAGCCTTTGAAAGTACACGTTCTGTATCTTCTAATACATAACGTTCATAGCCTTTAAATACCGTAATAATATTCCTTCTTTGAGAAATACTAATCACTATTTCTCCCGTCTGCTTGGCTGTACGTTCTGCTGTTCTGTGTCTAGGCCCTGT
>CATZDQ010000073.1 GCA_958417695.1 uncultured Clostridiaceae bacterium
AGAAATACCTAATCTATCCCAATAATCTTTAAAGTACTTTTCTACTAAATTTACTGGAAAAATGTCATTTCCTGCTGGTACTGGTGTATGGGTAGTAAATACAGTTCTAGAAGAGACTATATCTCTTGCCATTTCAAAAGACACTTGTTTTTCTTTCATACAATTTTTAATTAATTCTAAGATTAAGAAAGAAGAATGTCCCTCATTCATATGGTATACGGTTGGATTTAGTCCTAAAGCTTTTAATAGGCTAACCCCTGCCATTCCTAAAACAATTTCTTGGCTAATACGCATTTCTTGGTCTCCGCCATATAGCGTAGTTGTAATATTTCTATATTCTTCTATATTTTCTTCTATATCAGAATCCATTAAATATAAAGTGACTCTACCAACATTAATCTTCCATACTTTTAGATACAGTTTTTTCTTTGGAAATTTTACATAGATTAACAAATCTTTTCCATCTACATCTTTTACTTCTTGAATTGGTAAAGTACTCACATCAATGTTTTTATATTCTGTTTCTTGTTGTCCTACTCCATTAATTTTTTGATGGAAATAACCGTTTTTATATAACAATCCCACTGCTACTAAAGGAAGTCCTAAATCACTCGCTGATTTTAAATGGTCACCTGATAAAATGCCAAGACCACCTGAATAAATCGATAGTACTTGGTCTAAACCATATTCTGCTGAAAAATAAGCTACTAAATCATTTCGATTATCTGGATAATTCCTTGAAAACCAAGTATTTTTAGCTTGTATATAACCATCAAAGTTTTCTACTATTTTATCATAATCACGTAGAAAATTAGCATTTTTCGTAGCTTCCTCTAATTTTTCTTGTGATACTAATCTTAAAAACTTTACAGGATTTTTTTCTACACTTTCCCATAAATCCTTATCTATTTGTTTAAAAAGTCTTAAAAATTCCGTATTCCACGACCACCATAAATTGTTAGAAATATCACCTAAGCGTTCTATTCTCTTAGGTAATTGTGGATTTACCGTAATTTTATTAAATACGTACATGTTCTATTTTCCTCCTTTGTAATTTTCCATAGTCTTTTTCACTTGTTTTTACTTCTTTATTATCTATTAACTTTTCTATTTTGTCAAACCATTTCTTGTTTTTTTCCAGAAATTTTGTGATATTTTTTAGACTTTTGTTCTTTTATTTATCTATTTTATTTTGGATACGTTTTTATCTTTATAATAATTCTTTTTTACCGGTATTCTTCTGGCTTTAAACCTACTCTACTTCTCATATGGTCTAATAGTAAGACGACTGCTATTATAAAAATACAACCTGCTAACATTAAAGTATAGGCAACTGGAATTTTCTCTAATATTGCCGATGTTATAAATAAAATAATGGCAGCTATTAGATTTTCTAACAAGTTATTCACCGTCGCAATTTTTACTCTCTTTTCACTATTGGTAAAATTATTAAAATAACGTTTGATGAGACCATAATAAGGTCCCTTCATAATATATTGGATAGCAAATAGTAGTAATAAAATTGGTAAGGTTATATTGTTTGGCATTCCTAATAATAAGGCTAAGCCTACTGCTAGGCAAGATACAGCTGTTGGAACACTTAGAAAGGCTAACGTTTTATTTCTATATTTTTTATGAATTCTTTCTTGGTTCTTAGCCGCAATACCCGATATAATGCCTAATGCTGCAAAGATGACGCCAAAATACTGTTCTGGAAGGCCAATTTCTGTCAATGCCGTATTTCTTAATGTTTGCAAGATTCTTATTAAGGCTATAAACAAGCCATTAAACACTAATAAATTTTTTAAACGTTTTGATTTCCATATGTTACGGAAGGCAAATTTTAAGTTCTTAAATTCTTCTATTACAGTAATTCTTTTTCGTTTTTCTTCTATATCCTCAAATTTCGTAGATAAAAAGAAAGATAGCATTAATAGAATAAAGCATAATACCATTGGAATATAACTATTGATGGTAAATAAAAAGCCTGATGCAATTGCTGTTAATGCATCCAAATAGTAGTAATAAGAATTTGCTCTTCCATCTATTTTAGCAAAAACACTGCCTCTTTTTTCTCCTTTTTCTAAAGCATCGTATAACATATCTGTCTCACAGGTTGCTTTTATAACATAAGAAAAAGCACATAGTACTTGGGAAATTAGCAGGACACCAAAATTAGGTGCAAAAATAATTACTAAAATATGAATTGCCAATGTAAAGTTGGCAATGATTAGGCTCTTTCTCTTTCCTATTTTTTCAATTAATAGAGTACATGGTATTTGCATAGCAAATTTAAATAGTATATAAAAAGCATCAAATTGCATAGCTTCTGCTGGGCTGATACCTTTTTCCATCACTAAGAACAAATAAATGATGGCATAATAAAATAGTAGGTCCCAAGAAACAATTTTATATGGTGTATATAATTGGATATTTTTCTTTTTTCTTCTTTTTAATTCTATCTCTTGCTCCATCTGCAATTGATTTTCTTTTGTATCTTCTGATTCTATTTTCGTCATCTGCTTCATATATTACCCTCTATCTTATTTTGTTTTCCTTATTATAGCAAAAGCTTTTTTTGAATGCAACTAGCTTTCATATTCTTCTAAAATGTCTTCTAGTTTTGTAATCGCTTTTGCTCCTTGTTTGATTAATTGATTGGTACCTTCTGAACAAGGACTCGTGATATTTCCTGGTACAGCAAAGACATTTTTTCCTTGTTCTAGTGCAAAATCAACCGTTATCATCGTTCCACTTTTTTGTTTAGCTTCTATCACAATGACCCCCTGTGATAAACCACTAATGATTCTGTTTCTTGCTGGGAAGTGCATCTTTTCTGGTTTTTCTTCTATACCATATTCGGTAACGATACAGCCTCCTTTTTGTATAATTTCTTCTGCCAAAGCTATATTTTCTTTAGGATACATATGTTTAAATCCGCTTCCTATCACAGCAATTGTTTTTCCGGTTTGTTTGCAGACTTCCTCTATGTGCTATGCTATCAATTCCTCTAGCTAATCCACTAACGGTTGTTATATTTCTTTTTCCTAATGCTTTTGCTATTTGACTAGCCACAGTTGCTCCATAAGGGGTATGTTCTCTACAGCCAATAATTGCTAAACTAAACTGGCTAAGTAGTGCTACTTCTCCTTTATAATAGAGACATATTGGTTTATCATATAGTTGTTGTAACAAAGGTGGATATGTTTTATCCTGCATAGTTACTAACCTAATTTGATTTAAGCGCATATAAATTTGCTGGCTTTCTAATACTTGTTTATTTTTATTATTTTTAATTTCCACTATTTCTTTTGTTTGTATACCTTTTATTGCTAGTAAATCTTTTTCTTGTGCTTGCCATATATTTTCTGGACTCTTAAATATTTGTAACATTTGTTGTTTTATTCTATTTCTTAGTTTTAAATTAGAAAGCCATATCCAATACACTTGTTTATCCATTACTTTTTTCTTCTCCTTTTCTTTTATCCCTCCTTTTATAAGAAAAAAGAAGGGGTATATGCCCCCTCTTTTTTTATTTATCCTCTAAATATTTTGCTGCAATCACTACATTTTGTAAAAGCATGGCAATCGTCATTGGTCCTACCCCACCTGGTACTGGCGTAATATAACCTGCCTTTTGACTTACTTTTTCAAAGTCTACGTCTCCTACTAAACCGGTTTCTAATCGGTTGATACCTACATCTATGACCACCGCCCCTGGTTTAATCATATCTTCTGTTAAAAAGTTTGGTTTTCCGATTGCTACTATCACAATGTCTGCTTTTTTGGTTATTTCTTCTATCTGTTTTGTCTTAGAGTGACAAATAGTAACCGTTGCATCTTGGTTTAATAAGCATTGTGCTAATGGTTTTCCTACAATATTACTTCTTCCTATGATTACCACATTGGCTCCTTTTAAAGAAATTTGATAAGCTTCTAACATTTTCATAATGCCATGTGGTGTGCAGGATATAAAGGTTTGTCTATTTAAGGTAAGTCTTCCAATATTTATAGGATGAAATCCATCTACATCTTTTCTAAAGTCAATGGTTTCAAAAGCTTCATAGATATCTAAATGTGCTGGAATTGGGCTTTGTAATAAGATACCATGAATGTCTGGTCTTTGGTTTAATTCCTCTATGGTTTGTAATAATGCTTCTTTTGTCGTATCTGTTGGTAATAATATTTCTTCATAATGAATGCCTACTTCATTACAAGCCTTGCTTTTGTTTTTTACATATACTTTTGAAGCTTTATCTTCTCCTACCATCACAACTGCTAGTTTAGGAGAGATTCCTTTTTGTTTTAAACTTTCTACTTCTTCTTTAATTCCTACTCTGATTTGTTTTGCTAATTGTTTTCCATCTATTACAACGGTCATTTTTTATTCCTTCTTTTCTTTTTCTTCATTATATAGATTTTTGTTTTCTTTGACAATAGTTTTTCTAAAACTTGTCCTTTTCTTTTTTAAAATAAAGCCCTTTTATGCTATGTATGCTTGGAAGACATCGTCTTCCAAGTTTCTTTTTTCTAGTAACTTAAGGTTTCTTGTGGCAAATCAACATGGTAGTTCTAATAGATAATCAAATTGACTTGTATCCCAACAAGTTCGCTCTTGTTCTAGTATTAAAAGAATGCATATACTTATTTTTTTGGATATCTTTTGTTCTTTTTTAACTTATCTAAGTCTTGTGGCAACGTTTTATTTCTCTTTTTCTAGTATATCCTCCACCTCCATAACATCTTTTAGAATGTTATATTATAGTATATGTCTTTTTACTAGATTTTGTTCTACTTAATTTAGATTACTCTTTCCATTTTATATTCTGTTTTAAATGACTCGCTCTAGTAATCTTCTCATAGCCATATTTTTCTTTTAGGTTATCAACTACTTTATCTAATTGTTTTTGTTTTTTTTCTTCTATATTTTCTTGGAATAAAGATAATTGCATGGCTTCTCCATCTGTTAATTGGTCTACTCTTACACCAATTAGTCTAATCGGTATACCTTTATATAATTCTTCTAGCAACTTTTTAGCTTCTTGTTGAATGATTTTTGTACTATCTGTGGGCATATCTAATTTTCTTTGATGGGAATATACTTTAAATTCATTCGTTTTTAATTGTACATTGACTACTTGTGCTAATAAATGGTGATTTCTTAAGCGATATGCTACTTGTTCTACGATTGTTAATAACATCGTTTCTAATTGTTGTTTATCTGCATAATCATAAGGTAAGGTTACAGAGTTTCCAATGCATTTTGGTTTTTCTGGTTCATAGTTAACTGGGGACTCATCTATACCATTGGCATATTCACTTATTATTTTGCCAAATTTTCCAAAGGTTTTGATTAGGCTGTTTTTATCTTTTTTAGCTAAATCCCCTATGGTTTTTATCCCCATTTTTTGTAGTTTTGGAAGGCTCTTTTTTCCTACCATAAATAGTTCTGAAACTGGCAAGGTCCACATTTTTTGTGGTATTTCTTCTTCCCAAAGCGTATGTACTTTATTTGGTTTTTCAAAATCAGAAGCCATTTTAGCCAATAGTTTATTATGTGCTACCCCCACATTAACTGTAAATCCCAATTCTTCTTTTACTCTATGATTGATTTCATAAGCTATTTCTAATAAGTCTCTACCTTTTGGTATCTATGTTGTCATATCTAAGAACCACTCATCTCTCGAAAATCGTTCTATTCTATCTGTATATTCTAATAATAGCTCATATAAATTGTTGGAATATTGATGGTAAACGGAGAAATCACTTTGAAATACACAAATAGCAGGGCATTTTTTTCTAGCAAAATAAATTGGTTCTCCCGTTTGTATTCCAAATTGTTTGGCAATGGGACTTTTGGCTAAGACAATGCCTTTTCGTTGTGCTTCATCTCCTCCTATAATGGCAGGAATCGTTCTGATATCTAATGTTTCTCCCTTTTTTAGTCTGTCTACTGCAGTCCATGATAAAAATGCATTATTGACATCTACATGTAAGATTTGTCTTTCCATATACAACACCCATTCTTATTGTAGAACATATGTTTATATATGTCAATATCCTTTATTCTTAAAATATTTTTTTTACAAAAGGTTTAAAAGGATTCTTCTCTTTTTATTTACAAAACCGTATTTTTATTATAGAATATACCATATTAGAACATGCTGATAGTAAAGGAGAATCTATGGAAACTTATATCTCAAAATCGGAAGAAGATACAAAACAATTTGCTAAAAACTTGGCTAAAGATTTAAAAACTGGCGATATTCTTGTTTTAACTGGTGAATTAGGTTCTGGTAAAACAAAGTTTACAGAAGGTATTTTAAGTTATTTTGGTTTAGAAGATGAAATTTCTAGTCCTACTTTTACAGTGGTAAACGAATACCATAAAGCAGATATTTGCATTTTTCATTTTGATGTTTATCGTTTAGAAGACATCGACGAATTTTATGCTATTGGTGGAGAAGAATATTTTGAACAAGGTATTTGTATTATTGAATGGGGCGAAATGTTAGAACCTATTTTACCAAAAGGCTATATAAAAATTACTTTTGAAAAAGAGGATGCCTATCCAGAGCAAAGAAAATTGAAGATAGAAAAAATGGCTTAAAAGTAAGTCATTTTTTTATTTTCTTTTTCAGAATAGGTTTACAAATTTTTCAATTTGGGATAGAATATGTTTGTAGAATTATAAAGAAAAAAGGAGTTTTATTTTGAAAATATTAGCAATAGATACGTCCTCTGATATCTGCTCTGTTTGTATATTAGAAGATAATCAGGTAATACTAAAAAAAGATGCCATTGATAGTCGCACGCATTCTCAAAAATTAATGCCAATGATAGATGAAGTTTTTAAACAAACAAACCTATCTTTAAAAGACATGCAATTACTTGCCTGTTGTATTGGCCCTCGGTTCTTTTACAGGTGTTAGAATTGGTGTTTCTACTATAAAAGCATTTGCCGATAGCTTAAAGCTTCCTGTTGTAGGAATTAGTTCTTTGGAAGGTCTAGCTCATAATGTAGAAAATTCTTATTTTAAAGAGGAAAGTTCCTATGTTTGTAGTGTTATTGATGCTAAAAATGATAATGTTTATTATGGTTTGTTTCAAAGACAAAATGCTATTTATACACCTGTTAGCACTTTTACTGCTAGCAATATACATACTATGATGGAAACTTTAGAAAATATCTCTGAGCCAATTATTTTTGTTGGCAATGGTGCCATAGAGCATAAGTATACCATTTTAGAAAAATTGAAAAAATCGATTTTTGTAACAGATGCTTTCCATCGTCCTACCAGTGTTAGTATTGGTCAATGTGCTTTTTATCAATATAAACAAGGACATTTTGGAGATTCCAATAGTCTTTCTCCCCTATATTTAAGAAAATCCCAAGCAGAAAGAGCTTTAGAAGGAGAAAAGTAAATGGATATTTCGAATGTAGAGATGCACTCTATGACTTTATCTGATTTAGAATCCATACAAGATGTCTTAATAAAAGACTTTGATGATTTTTGGAATTTTGACATATTTAGGGACGAATTGGCTCATACTAATTCTAGTTACTTAGTGATGTGTTATGAAAATCAAGTCATTGGCTTTGCTGGCTTTAAGAAGATTTTAGAAGAAGCTGAAATTATGAATATTGTTATCGCTAAAGCTTATCGCCAAAAGGGGCTTTCTCGTCTTTTGTTAAATGCTTTGTTAGATTATGCCCATGATTTAGGTTGCACAAGTATTTATTTAGAAGTTAATTCTACCAATGCTGTTGCAATTTCCCTTTACCAATCTTGTGGTTTTTGTCAAACTGGTCTTCGCAAAAAATATTACCATGGTAAGGATGATGCAATCGTTATGCATAGGTATTT
>CATZDQ010000074.1 GCA_958417695.1 uncultured Clostridiaceae bacterium
ACTGTACTTATATTAAATCTCTTTTCGATCTCTTTTCATTTTTGCATAAGTATCATATTTACATTCTACCGTACTTATATTAAAACAATTCTTAAATCCGATTATAAAAGCATTTGTAAATGCATTTACATTCTACTGTACTTATATTAAAACTTCCCATCTTTTTCGCTTATCATATAGTATACTTACATTTACATTCTACTGTACTTATATTAAAACGTTAGTATGCTATACCATACATCTATATCTTTTAGATTTACATTCTACTGTACTTATATTAAAACAGGTGTCATTTCAAGTCCCTTGTTCTAAGAGTTTACACTATATAATCTGTCGACCTCTTTATTTATTGTATCAAAATATTAGAAAAAAAGCTAGTCTTTTAGAAAAAAGCCTATAAATAGCCATTTTTAGTATCTGTCGACCCACGGGCTTTTTTACATTATTAGAGGTCGACAGATTTTTATTTTAAACCATATTTTCACTTTTTCTATACTACTAAATTCCATATACCAGTCGTTATCATACATAAAATAATACCACAAGCAGTTGGTAAAACAAAAGACAGAACTGCCCATTTCCAACCACCAGCTTCTTTTTTAATTGTAAGTAAAGTCGTACTACAAGGAAAATGTAACAATGTAAAAATCATAACATTAATAGCAGTTAATAACGTCCAACCATTTTGTACTAAAATTTGCCCAATAGCAAAATTACTTTCCAAATCAACTAAAGTCACCTGCCCTATATAACTCATTAAAATAATAGGTAAAACAATCTCATTAGCTGGCAAACCTAATAAAAAAGCTGTTAAAATATAACCATCTAATCCCATTAATCTAGCAAATGGATTTAGGAAATTAGCCACATATGTCAAAATACTAATATCTGCTATTTGAATATTGGCAAAAATCCAGATAACAATACCAGCTGGTGCAGCAACGGCAATTGCCCTACCGTAATACAAACAAAGTCCTATCAAAAATAGACCTAACTAAAATCTTACCAATCTGTGGTTTTCTATATGGCGGTAATTCTAAAATAAAAGAAGAAGGCACACCTTTAAGAATCGTCTTAGAAAGTAATTTAGAAATCCACAAAGTTAAAACAATACCCAAGATAATAATACCTAAAACCGCTAAAGTAGCCACTATAGAAGACATAGCACCTGTAAAATAGCTGCCAATAAATACCATAGCAATTGTAATCAGAAACGGAAATCGACCATTACAAGGCATAAATGCATTTGTTAAAATTGACACTAGTTTCTCTCTAGGAGAATCTATAATTCTACATCCCACTACGCCAGCCGCATTACAGCCAAGCCCCATACACATTGTTAAAGCTTGTTTCCCGAGAACTACATGCCTTCTTAAAATATTTATCTAAATTAAAAGCAATTCTAGGCAAATATCCCAAATCTTCTAATAAGGTAAACATAGGAAAGAAAATAGCCATAGGCGGTAACATAACTGCAATTACCCAAGTAACCGTTCGATACATTCCATCTATACAGATTCCCTTTAGCCAAACAGGTGCACCTAATGTTATAAATAATTGATTTAAAGCCCCTCCTAAAAAACCAAACATCTCTGATAAAAGCTGTGAAGGATAATTAGCCCCTATAATCGTAATCCATAAAATAATACCTAAGAAAACAATCATGATAGGAATACCAAACTTTTTAGACGTTAAAATTTTATCTATTTTCCTATCTCGATTTCGATACTCTATATTTTCAAATTCTACAACATCTGTACAAATATTTTCCGCTTCAAATAAAATACTCGATACAATCTTATCTCTAATTGTCTCCTTTTCAATTTCATTATCTTTTAAAATAGCTTCTACTTCTACCAGCTTAGTATTAATTTCTTCATCTGACAAACAAATACCTAAATTTCTCTGAATAGAATCTAAAATTTTTTCTTCTCTATCTATTAGCTTAATAGCTAACCAACGTAAGAGGTAGTGTTTTTCTTCTGGCACATACTTTTGTAACTTACTACTCACCATCTGAATGCCATCCTCAATAACTGGTAGATACCTAACCATATGTGGATGAGGCTTTATCTTTCCTAAACAAATTCCCTCTATCTTTTCCATTAACTGCTTCAATGTCTTCTTTTTTCTAGCAACCGTACCTACCACAGGCACACCTAGCAATTCCTCTAGTTTCTCTAAATGAATATGTATCCCCTTTTTCTTAGCTTCATCTAATAAATTCACACATACTACAATATTAGGTGTAATCTCCATTACCTGATAAACCAAATTTAAATTTCTTTCTAAACAAGTCGCATCCACAATTACCACTGTTGCATCCGGATTACCAAAGCAAATATAATCTCTAGCAATCTCTTCTTCTTCAGAATGTGACATAATAGAATATGTCCCTGGAATATCTACTAATAAGAATTCTTTATCTTGATAATGACAAATACCACTAGCATTACTAACTGTCTTACCAGGCCAATTCCCAGTATGTTGATTCATGCCGCGTTAAAGCATTAAATATTGTTGATTTTCCGCACATTCGGATTACCTGCAATTGCAATCGTATAATTACAAGCTTCTTTTCTTTTTTCTAAATCTTTCTCTAATAGTTTCTTTCCCGTAGAATTTGCAGTAAGTCCCATTTCATCACCTCTATTTTTTTATACTATAGTCTATGCCCATACAAAAAAAATGACACAAAGAGTTTCTCTTTGTGTTTGCTATAAAACTACCTGTATTTGATTTGCATCTTCTTGTCTTAAAGAAATCATACTTCCTCTTACTTCATATGCAGTAGGGTCACCTAAAGGACTTCTTAAAACCGCTCTAATTTTTGTCCCCTCAATCATTCCTAAATCTAAAATTCTTCTTTTAATGTCACCTTGTGCCTCTATTTTATAAATCTTTGCCTCTCTACCTACAGGCATTTTTTCTAAAGTAACTATGTTTTCCATCTTTTGGCTATTCCCCCTATTTGTGTATTATCGTATTAAACTTTAGCTTACTATAGCTTATGCATCCTTATCATAATACGTGTCAGCTTTTGTCATTTTTTCTATCTGAATTTGTATAATTTCCCTACAAAAAATCTTGTGTTTCCACCTAAGATAGGATAAAATAGAAATTAAATAGGAGGGGAACATTTATGAAACTCAAATTAAAATTCTATACTTTTTTAATTATTAGTCTATTGTTACTTAGCATATGCTTTTTTCCAACACATACCTACGCTGCTTCTAACTTAGAACTTAAAAATCTTAATTACAAAGTACATTTATTAGAAGACGGAACTGCCAATGTAACAGAAACTTGGGATATTTCTATCAAAAAAACAAATACTTTGTTTAAAACTTTTAAAATCGATAATAGCAAATATAGTGGTATTACCAATGTATCTGTTATAGAAACTACTAATGCATCTCAAAAAAGTTTTACACAAATTAACCAAGAACAATATCATGTTGCCAAAGACCATTTTTACGCTTTAAAAACCAAAAGCAATGAATTCGAAATTGCTTGGGGAATTGCTGAAGATAAAAGCTCTGCTAGAAGAACTTTTGAAATTCACTATACTATCTTAGACGCTGTTAAAAACTATGCAGACTGCTCTGAATTTTATTGGCAATTTATTGGTAATTCTTCTGCTATTCCAGCTAAAACTGTAACAGGTACTATTACACTACCTAAAGCAATTACCAATCTAGACGACTTAAAAGTTTGGGCACACGGTCCCTTAAATGGAACCATTGAGAAAAGTTCTGTGAACTCGATTACCTTTAAAGTAAATAATCTAAATCCTAACACCATGCTAGAAGTAAGAATTGTAACACCTACTGCTATTTTCTCTACTAACCAAAATCGTAGTACACAAAACCGTCTATCTACTATACTTTCACAAGAAGAAACTTGGGCAAACCAAGCTAATGCTGCAAGAAAAAGAGAAGAAGACAGACGAAATTCTTTGCTTATCATCTTATTATCTGTAAATGGCATAGGTATCCTTGTTGCCATTTACTTAGGTACTAAGATTAAAAAATACAAACAAATTTTACAAGAAGTACCAGTTGTCAAACCTACACAAACTTATCCATATTATAGAGACATACCAGATGAAACAGCCACACCTGCTCAAGCTGGATTTCTATATTATTTTCCGCTAACAGGCTTAACTGGTACCCATACTTCAGATGCTTTTTCCGCAAGTTTACTAGATTTATGTATGAAAAAAGCATTATCTTTTGAAGTATTACCAGACAAAAAGAAAGAAATTCAAATTACATTAAACGAGCATGTAGCTTTAGACACATTACCAGAAGATGAACAAAAAATATGGACTTTTATGAAAAAAATTGGTATGACTTTTACTATGAAAGACTTTCAGAAGTATTGTAATAAGCATTCTTCTAGTTTCTTAGATGTTTTAAATTCTTTAGAAACGATTGCTAAAAAAGAAGAAACGCAAAAAGGCAATTATGATAAAGATTTATTAGATCAAGCTACCACCTGGTCTAGCAAACAAATTGGTTATATTTTCTTTGCTATCTTTGCTTTCATCCCTATGCTTGCTGCTTCCATTGTTTCGATTATCTTAGCCGTATATGCCAATAAATTACAAACTAGATTTCATACCCTTACACAAGCAGGAGAAGATGAAAGAGCTAAATGGGTTGGTTTAAAAAATTATATGAAAGATTTCTCTACAATGGATAAAAAACAAGTTCCAGAACTAGTGCTATGGGAAAAATATTTAGTCTTTGCAACTGCTTTTGGTATGGCTGATGAAGTACTAAAACAACTAAAAGTCATTTATCCAGAAGTTATGGACTATAGTTATATGTCTACCCATGGTTATACCTACCTTTATTGGATGTATTATGGCAATATGAATGGTGCCTTTGTTAAGACTATTAACTCTACCGTTTATAGCAGCTATATCTCTACTACGAATTATTCTTCTGGCAGTGGTGCTGGTGGAGGATTTTCTGGTGGTGGCGGCTTTGGCGGTGGCGGTGGTGGAATGGGTGGTAGATAATCCATTCTACCTGAAAAATGAAACCACAAAAAATAGCTTCTCATCAATTGAGAAAGCTATTTTTTTATGGTTCTAAAATCCTATTATTTGTTTTAATTCTTGTTTTGTTTCTTCTAATTCTTTACTATTCTCTATATTAAATACTTGTATATGTTTATATTTTTTTCTTATTTCCTCTGCCATTTCTAAATAGATACGTTGTTGCTTTACACTATTTTCTGCATTAAACTTAGCATATTTTGTAATCGCTTTTCCTGCTCTTTTTAATCTTTCTTCAAACAAGGATTCTTCTTTTAAATATAAAGTTATATAATATATCTCAAAATCAAACTGATTTAATTTTTCCAATAATCTTTCATATACTGGTGTGAAAGTATATTCTTTTACACCTAATCTACAATAATTCTCTTCTGTAAAAAATGTTCTATCAAACACCAAATTAATACTTAGATTTTCTAATTTTCTTATATATTCTAATAAATCTTCATACATGGCCTCTGCTTTTTTTAAGCCTGTTATGGTACTATCTGCTGTCCCACATAATCTATATAAATTTGTATAGGGTATTGCATACCTTAAATAGTCCGTAATGGTTGTCTTTCCAGCACCTTGTGCTCCTTCTACAATTATCATTTTAGAATTTGCCATTTTTTTCTCCTCCGTTTACTACTCTACTATTTTTCCAATCAAATCATAACCTTGTACTTGTGTTATCTCACATTCTAGAAATTTACCTTCCAAGGCTTCTCTTTCTACTGGTAAATATACTAGTCCATCCATATCTGGTACATCCATATACGTCCTTCCCACGTAATACTTTCCATCAAAAGTAGTTGTCTCAATTAACACGGTATATCGATTTCCCACTTTTTCCTTTAGACACTGCTCTGCAATAGGCTGTTGTAATTCCATTATTTTACGATAACGGCTCTTTTTTGTCATAGGATGAATTTGCTCTTTTAGTCTTTCTGCCGGTGTATTTTCCTCTTTAGAATAAGCAAATGCACCTAATTTATCAAACTTAGCCCATTTTACGAAATCATATAATTCTTCAAAATTTTCCTTTGTTTCCCCTGGAAATCCAACCATAACCGTCGTTCTAATTATTACATCTGGAATTTGCCTTCTTAGTTTTTCAATTAAATGACGAATACTTGCTCCATTGCTTTGACGATGCATTCTTTTTAATACAGAATCTGCAATATGTTGAATTGGTATATCAAAATAATGACAAATTTTTTGACTATTTTTTACTACCTCTATTAACTCATCTGTAATAGTTTCTGGATAAGCATATAAGAAACGAATCCATTTAACACCTGGTATTGCTTCTAACTTCTGTAACAATTCTGCCAGCCTTGGTTCCCCATAAATATCTAGACCATATTTTGTCGTATCTTGGGCAATTACGATTAATTCTTGATACCCCTCATTTACCAATTTATTAGCTTCTTCTAAAATACCCTCTATTGTTCTGCTAACAAAAGGGCCTCGAATAGAAGGAATCGCACAATAAGTACAACGATTACTACACCCTTCTGCAATCCTTAAATAAGCATAATGTTCTCCAGTTGTAATGGTTCTATCTAAGAAAGCTAGTTGACAGTCTTTTCTATTTCCTACAACTTTCTTTTCTGGCTCTATAACACTTTCTATCTGTTCCCAAATGGTGTCATAACTATCATAACGGATAAACAAGTCTACTTCTGGTATCTCTTTTTCTAATTCTACCTTATACCTTTGTACCAGACACCCCATAACAATTAAGAATCGACATCTTTGTTGCTTATACTGTGCCATTTCCAATATGGTTTCTATAGCTTCTTCTTTTGCTGATTGAATAAAACCACAAGTATTAATCACTAAAATATCTGCCTCTTCTGGTGCATTTACAATAGTATATCCTTTCTTTTTAAATAAGCCAATTGTCATTTCTGTATCTACCAAATTTTTGCTACAACCTAATGAAATAAATCCTACGTTCACGACTTCCTCCTAATAATTTCTTCTAACTTTTCTAATCCGGTTATCAATTGATTATATATTTTCTTGGTAATTAAATTAGTCTCTCCACTAGCATAACGTCTTGCAGTTTCTTTCATATCCATTAATACAAACCTATTTTCTGCTTTTTCTCCTCTATCTACCATATAAATCGGTGTATAGGTTACCTTTTCTAGTACTACCTTTCCAGTTTTAGACTGTTTTCTAATTTGAATATTTAAAATCATTTCTAAATTAGCATTTTCATATCCCAAAGAAGAAATATAATTTCCAACTGAATAAGATATAAATACATTTTCTCCTTGTGCATTTTGTTTAATCTGCATAGGTTCTATTACTGCTGGATGTGCACCAACAATCATATTCGCACCATTTTCTACTAAGAAATCTGCTATTTGTTCTTGCTCTTTACTTGCATTAGTAGAATTAATTTCTCCCCAATGCATCATCACACATAGATAATCTGCCTCTTGACTTGCTTGTTCTAAATCTTGTTTGGCCTGTGTTTGACTAAATTGATTCACATATTGTACCTCTTGTGTGGATAAATCCTCTGCATTACTAAAACCATAGGTATAGGCTAGAAAAGCAATTTTAATTCCCTT
>CATZDQ010000075.1 GCA_958417695.1 uncultured Clostridiaceae bacterium
TATGAGCT
This sequence comes from uncultured Clostridiaceae bacterium, assembly GCA_958417695.1. Classification (GTDB taxonomy): domain Bacteria; phylum Bacillota; class Clostridia; order TANB77; family CAG-508; genus UMGS1663. The sequence continues at coordinate 9 of CATZDQ010000075.1, forward strand.
TCCTTACTATGATGAAACGCAGGAAGGTAGTTATTACTTCTTCGCAAATCCCATCTGTGAATCGGATACCTTCACCATAGAGGTAGGCGAACGTTATTGTCAGCCTCTTAAATATAAGGAGATTGATAGTAAGATTGATAGTTTATACGGCGACATGGGATTGTAATATCATATCCCATAAAAGAGCACCTCTTATCATAAGTAGGATAAAGGGTGCTCTTTTGCTTTTAATTATTTACTCTATGTGTTACCATCGCTGTGGCAGGTGTGATTCTATCAAAGGTATACCCATTTGCTTTTCCATAATCAATAATATCTGCTAAAGCATTCAATGTTTTGGTATTTCCTGAGAAGTCATGCATCAAAACTACATTGGCTCTATTTTTACTTAGACCTTTAGTCACGTTTTGATAAACTGCCTCTTTTGTTTTCACATCTCCTGCATCTCCAGAGCTAACATTCCAATCAAAATAACGATAGCCTTTATCCACCACTAATTTAGTTAATCTTGTCATAATACCAGGATTAAACTTACTAACGGTATTGGAACTACCTCCAGGAAATCTTGTAATTACCGTATCAACACCAGTAGATGCTTTGATTTTTTCTCTTAATTTTGATAAGTTTTCCATATAAGCTTTCTCTGATTGATATACTTGATGATAATCATGTGAATATCCATGAATACCTATACTATGTCCTTCCCTTGCCTCTCTTTTAACTAGCTCTTCTGTACTACTACCATAATTTAAAATAAAGAATGTCGCTTTTACATTTTTTTCTTTTAAAATATCTAATATTTTAGGGGTAATACTACTGCTAGGACCATCATCAAAGGTTAAATAAATCGTACCTGGTTTTGCAATACCACCTGTATCTTGCTTTTCAATTACTTGTACCGTTAACACTTTCTCAGCCATATTTCCGGCCATATCACTTACACGATAATGTACTTGATAAGTACCTACTTTACTTATATCTACACTCCCACTTATTTGTATCTTTTCAGAAACATCTCCATCCATTTCATCTATAGCAGTGGCTCCTTTTTCTGTATATGTATCGCCTACATATATCGTTATTATCTCAGAAGCCTGTTTTAAGGTAATCACTGGGGAGATATCATCTACAATTGTTACTGTCCTTACGGCTGTAGCTGTGTTTCCAGAAGAATCTGTGACTGTATAATGAATTTTAAACTGTTTGTCATTCATTTCTTCTCTTTGGCAAGTTACCTTTTGCGTTAAATCTTCATCATAATTATCCGAAACCGTAAATCCAGGCTCTACATATTCTTTTGCCTGGTAAGACTGCGTTATCTCTTCTCCTCCTGTTAAAGTAATAACTGGTGGCTCTTCATCTATTACTTTGACGACTTGCTTTTCATAAGTATAACCATTTAAATAAGGAATTTTTAATTGAACTTCATACTCTCCTACTTTGTGGTAATCCACCTCTCCAATAATTTCTACTTGTTCACTCATTTCTTTACCATGGTATATCATTTCTGGTTTTAAAAGCTTATCCTTTTGATTAACTTCTATTTTAATTGGCTCTTTATTCCTCAAATGTGGTTTTTCTAATAAATATTGTGTTCCCATTGCTATGACAGTAACTAACAACATAATTGAAAAAACCTTTATATAACTTATTATCTTCTTTTTCTTAGCTAGTAAAATGAAAAATGTAATCATAAAAATAACAATCGCTATTATTGCTTCTATTATATAGATATGTTCCATTTGTATAACCATCTTCTTCCTTTTTTACCTTCATTTTTTTCATTATAACATTTAATCCAATAGTATAGCAATTGATTTTTGTAAGAATTTTGTAAAATTTTGTCTTTTTTTAGATTTCATAATATTTTGTAATACTAAAATTCGTCTATATTATCCTTTAGAAGCGTTCTTCTGTTCTAATACAAACTGAAAAAGACTTCATTTTCATGAAGTCTTTTTTTATATTATATATTATTATTCTGCTGATTCTGAAGTTTCCTCAGTTTCTGGAGCTTCATAAGCTTCTAATATAGCTTTTTGAATTTTCTCTCTTGTCTCAGCGTTGATTGGATGAGCTATATCCTTGAATTCTCCGTTTGGAGTCTTTCTGCTTGGCATAGCAATAAATAATCCATTTTGGCTTTCGATAACTTTGATATCGTGAATAACGAATTCATTATCGAATGTTACAGAAGCAACAGCTTTCATTCTGTTTTCTGAATTTACTTTTCTTAAACGTACATCTGTTATTTGCATTTGAGCACCTCTTTCCAATTGTTTTAAATATTTGTACATTTACTATGTACAATAATAATATTCGTCAAAAAAATCTTTTTTCCTTCTCCATTTTACAAATTTAATAAAATATTTTTATATTTTCTAGTTTTCTTATCACCAATATAGAGAAAATGCATACGATAAACTAGAAGTTTAGCAAAATCTATTGAATTTTTCCCAATATAATTATATAATTTCTGAGTATTATGGAAGATAATAGATATTGTTAAATAAAAGTAGATTAGCTAATTACATTGATTCTAACTTTTATGGTTATAAAAGGAGCGTTTTTTAAATGGCAAATATAGAAGAATTAAGAAAATATAAACATGTACATATGATAGGCATTGGCGGTGTTAGTATGAGTGGCATTGCGGAGATGTTAAAACATTGGGGATTTATAGTTACAGGCTCTGATTGGGCTACCTCTGAAATTACAGATAAATTAATAAAAGATGGTATTCGTGTTACCATTGGTCATAATCCAGAAGTTATCTCTACAGCGAATATAGTGGTTTATACAGCCGCTATTCAACCAGATGACCCGGAATTATTAAAAGCTAAGGAACTAGGGATTACAACTATCGAAAGAAGTGATTTTTTAGGTATTCTTACGAAAGCATTTGAAGAAACCATCTGTGTTTCTGGAACGCATGGTAAAACCACGACTACCTCTATGGTATCTATGTGCTTTTTAGAAGCAGGTATGGACCCTTCTATTCAAGTAGGTGGCACTCTAAAAGCTATTAATGGTAATTATCGTATCGGCAATAGTGACTATTTCATAATAGAAGCTTGTGAATATGTAGAAAGCTTTTTAAAGTTTTATCCTAAAGCAGAAATTATCTTAAATATTGATAATGACCACTTAGATTATTTTAAAAACATAGAAAATATTAACCAAGCTTTTGTTAAATATGTAAAATTACTTCCAAAAGATGGTCTTCTAGTTGTTAACTCTGATAATACTTATTGTGCACAATTACATAAATATACTAGTGCTAAAGTAGTTTCTTATGGCATTGAGAATGAAAAAGCTAATTATATAGCTAGAAATATTACTTTTGATAAAAATGGTTTTCCTCGTTTTGATGTATATCATAACAATAGTTTTTATGCCTCTATTGCCCTATCTGTACCAGGTCCACACAATGTGTTAAATGCTTTAGCTTGTATTGCCTTATGTGATAGTTACCATCTTCCAAAAGCAGATATTAAGACAGCACTTACCAAGTATACTGGTGCTCATAGACGTTTTGAATTTGTAGGGAATTGTAATGGTGCTAGTGTTTATGATGATTATGGCCATCACCCTACAGAAGTTAAGGCAACGGCTATGGGATTAAAAAAGAAAACCTATCATCATTCTTGGGTAGTTTTCCAGCCACATACCTATAGTAGAACCAAAACTTTATTAGATGACTTTGCCATGGCATTAACCAATTTTGATAATATCATTATTACAGATATTTATGCTGCCAGAGAAACGGATACTTATGGTGTTTCTTCTAAAAATCTTGTGGATAAAATTGCTACTTTAGGTAGAAAAGCTCTTTATATGCCTAACTTTGATGAGATAGTATCTTATTTAAAAGAACATGTGCAAAAAGATGATATTATTCTAACTTTAGGTGCTGGTACAGTTACTAAAATTGGACCTATGTTAATTAAATAATCTAGCATTTTATTTAAAAACTAGAATGAAGATATTTTATCTTTACTCTAGTTTTTTTCTATATTTTTTTCTTGATTGTTAGAAAAATATAATCTACATTTTGCTATTTTTTGTAACAAAATGACGGTTATCATAATCATACTAATAGAAGGGAGAAAATCTACCTATGGAAGAAATTTATAAACAATATGCCAAACAAATCTATGGTTATCTAATCTATTTGTCCCATAACGCTGATTTAGCAGAAGAATTAACACAGGAAACCTTCTATAAAGCTATACAACATATACATCAATTTAGAGGCGAATGTGAAATAAATGTATGGTTATGCCAAATTGCCAAAAATTTATATTATATGCACATTAGACATCAACACAAACATAAAATGGTTTCTATAGATGCATTAGAAAAATTCGAAGAAACAGATTTTTCTATGGAAGAAGAACTTTTTTATGAAGAAGATAAAATCTGGTTGCATAATAAAATACAAGAATTAGAACCCTCTCTTAGAAAAATAGTCATTCTAAGAATTGTATCTGAACTTAGCTTCAAACAAATTGCTTATATTGTAAATAAAAGTGAAACCTATGTTAGAGTGAATTTTTATAGATTTAAAAAGAAATTAATCAAAGAAAGAAAGGAAGAAAAAGAAAATGAAAAATACTAGTAAAGATTGTCCATTAATATGTGATTTATTACCTAATTATATAGAAAATTTAACTAGCCTAGAAACAAATCTCTTTATAGAAAATCATTTATCTAATTGTAGTAGTTGTGCACAAGAATTAGAAGATTTACAGGGAGATATTACAATAAAAAAAATAAATGAAAAAGAAATTAATTATCTAAAAAAATATAAGAAAAAGATAATATCCTCCATTTTTTTAGGCATCTTTTTAGGAATTCTTATTTTGTTTATCTTTTATAGTACATTCGTTATACATAGATTTCTAATTTTAAATAGTCTATCTTCTAAATTTAGTAGTTATGAAAATGTACCTAATGTATACTTGGAAGAAAATGTTACTACTTATCAAAATCAACGATTTGTTTCCCATGTTAATCTTAAATATTGGTGGAAAGATAATATCCTAAAAATAGAAGCCTCTTCTACCCAGCCTAATTATTCTTTTATTTATTTTTATGATACCAATCAATCTACAGAATATATTATCAATCAGACCAATCAAATGGTAAATAAAATAGAACATACAGATAGTAGTTATCTAAAGGAAAATATGATATCTTCTTTATTAGGAAGTTATTATTATCGTGGTTCTTCTATATGGAATGTTGCTTTTAACATTTATTCTACATCTATTATGCAAAAACAAGATAGAGTTCTTGTAGATAATACCCGCGTATATGATAAAAATACTGGTTTAGTACTTAGTGATTATTGTTCTGACTATCTTGGAAATGCTACCATGACCACTTACCAATACAGTTTTGATACTGTAATAGACGATAATATACAACTACCTAATTTAGCAGATTATACCTTTATTTCTTAACATTTTTAAAGACCTCTCTCATTTTTTATAGTGAGGTCTTTTTTTCTTTCCATTCCTAACTTCTCATTTGTTTTAACATCATATCTGCAAACACGCCATAACCAGTCGTTGGGTCATTTACTAAAACATGGGTTACCGCACCTATAAACTTACCATTTTGAATAATTGGTGAGCCACTCATTCCCTGAATAATTCCACCCGTTTTTTGTAATAGTTGTTCGTCTGTTACTTTAATCTGCATACTTTTATTGTCCTGATGATTGCCTGTATAAATCTTTTGAATTTCAATATCATAGGTTTTCTTTTTCCCAGTTTCAATCTCACAAATAATCTGTGCTTTTCCTAGCTTTATTTCTTCCCTACTTGCTACTTCCATTTCTGGATTAGTAATAGATAAATAATTTTTATTAATTACTTTTCCAAAAATACCAAAAGACGTATTTTTAGATACTTCTCCTACTCTTTTACTTCCTTCTATACTACCTCTAATTTCTCCTGGTTTTCCTTTTTCTCCTTTTGTTACAGATACAATATTGGCTGTTACTAACTCACCATTTGCAATGGTAATTAAATCACCTGTATCTACATCTGTAATACCATGACCTAAAGAAGCAAACATACCAGTCGATGGTTCATAAAAAGTAGCTGTTCCCACACCTGCTGCTGCATCTCTAACCCATAAACCTAGTTTATACTCATTTTCCTTTGTCTTAACAGGTACCATGCTAGTTGTTTGAATCTGCTCATCTTTTCGATAAGTTACTTCTATCTTTTCTCCTTTAGATTCATTAACTGTTTCAATTAAATCTGCTGTACAAGTAATAGCCGTTTCATTAATGGAAACTATCATATCGCCTTCTTCTATCCCTGTATTTTCATATGGTTTACTACCTTCTATTTCAGACATACCTACTACTAATACACCATTGGTATATAACTTTAATCCCATAGAATTTCCTAACGGAATCACAGTTGTCTTAGGAATGACAGATACGCTTACATTTTTTACTGAAAACATATCAAATAAATTTAAACTAGCACTTACTTTACCTACTTGTGTTAAATTATCTCCTTGCTCTGTTACTACAGAAGCTTCTTGTGTCCTACCCATTTGATAACTTCCTATATTCGGGTTTGAATTTTCAATTTCTTTCATATGCACACCCCACAATGTTGCTAAGTTTATCTTTTCACCTTGCATGAGTACAATACTTGTTGGAAATAAAGTAATATTGGCTATATAGATATATACAATTAACAAGATACATAATAATAATCCTATTTTTAATTTTTTCACAATCTTAGCCCTCTTTTCATTTTTATTGTAACCATTTTTGTATAAAAAAATGCAAAAAAAATTATCAAAAATTTTACTTTTGATAATTTTTTAAATTTTATATTTTTTATTTCTATCCTTCTTCTTTATGTGCCAAAATAGAAATTGGTTTTATATAAATCATAACGTTCTCTACCCAATGCTGTTAAATAGGCCCTTCGCAAACTCGTACCTTTGATATTTTTCTTTTCAAAATCTTTCTCTTCTCTACCTGCATCAAATATCTTGACACTTCCAGAAATAATATCATCAATACTATATGTTTCCGATACATTTACTAAACAATTGTAATCTTTTGCATTGGCATGTGGATAATAATAAACTTCGTTATCATCTGAAATCGTAATAGTTTGTCTTTCAAAATCTACATTCTTATAACAACCGACTATAGGACTGTTGGTAATTTCTTTACAACCTGGTAGATGTGCTTGTCCATCTTCTGATAATACATATAAAGAATCTGTGGTAACAACTTCTTTATTCTTATTATTCGTCATAATACAATAATTATTAAAGAACTTTGTTCCAATCGGTACTCCTTGCATAAAAGTTGCCACTGATACATGATTTACAATTTTATCCCAATTTTCCTCTGAAAATATAGGTAATACAAATTCATAGGTATTGGCTGTTCCTTCATTATAGTTGGCAATAGCTGCTGCCAAATTGCTTTGAATAGAATTTCTAATAACAGACATTCTATTTTCTTGGAAAGTAGAACCTTCTAATAAAGGATTATTATTCTTTCCCACTTGGAAAAT
>CATZDQ010000076.1 GCA_958417695.1 uncultured Clostridiaceae bacterium
AATATCAATCTAGAATTGAGAAAAATATTAGAAGTCGGTTCTGGCATAAAGTAGTAATGTTTTTTATAATGTCCCTCGTTTTGATAGGGATTACTAACTTGTGTCAGAAGGTACTTTGAGAGTTTATGACGATATAAAACGTTCTAAAGGTATCTAACCCCTAGAACGTTTTTTCATGTGCAATCCAATAAATATGCAAACACCAATCAAGGAAATTAACGCTGCTATTTTCATCCAAATAGTTCCTGTATAATGTACTTGTATAGTCGCTTGCTCACAAATAGGTAAACTAATGCCTACAAATCCTTTTTCTGTTTCATATGTTGGTATATTTTCTTCCTTTCCCTCTATTTGCATTGTAACCGTATAACCCGGATAATAAATATAGGGTAATTCCAACTTCGTTTGTGTTAACACATAAGAAGCAAGGAAAGATAAATTCGTATTTTCTTTTTGCTGCTCCTCTATTTGAGCACTGCCTTCTATTAGATGTACTTTCTGGTCTCTGGTTTCTATATAGCTTCTATTTTCAAATGCTTTACTAGGTAAATATTCAAAACTAGCACAACCTGCATGAACTCTAAGAGTTTCCGCTGTAACTGGAACGGCTGGCCATAAGACACTTTCATCAAATGGTGTATCTCTATAGCGCAAATGTGTAAATAAAAAGACAGTTAAAAATAGACAAACACCTACTAAAATATACAACTCTTTTTTTCCAAAATGGTAAATTAAAATTCCAAAATTAATAGCAGCCACTACCGCTAAGAAGAAAGAGGAAAATTCTAATAATCTAAAAGAAAATTGTAACATTTTAAAAATAGCTGGCAAGTGTTCAAACGGAAACAATTTTAATGTCATAACTAAACAAACTAAACTACTTATCAGCATAAAGAGATACGTCTTATACCAAGTTGCTTTTATCTTTTGGCTTTTTCGTATCTTCTGAATTGCCCATGGTGTTAGTAATAATCCTATTAAGATAACAAATCCAATTTCATAAATCATGCCACTGTCTGTAGTCGTATAAAATAATTGGGATATATCTAATTTATAGGCAATTAGGACATCGGTTCTTTCCATCCTACCTGGCTTAAATACTTCATATTGTGTAGCTTGTTTTGCCTCTAACAAAGGAATCCAGAAGAAACTTGTAATCAGAATAGCTAATAATACATTAACCATTATTGGTTTAATAAGTTTCTTTTTCTTTATTTTCTGGTAGTGTAAAATAACATAGATACCGCAAAATATAGCTGTATAAAAGGCTATAAGTGTGTGGGTCAAAATTAAACCAATAGTACCAATTGCTAGCCAATAATCCTTCTTTTTATAGCGATAAAATATACGATAAAGCCCTAAGAAAATAAGGGGCAAAAACAGAAAAGACACTAGTTCTGCCAAGGCATAACGTATATACATATCTGTTAAACGATAGGGTGCTAAAATATAAAAAACGGAAGCTAAAATAGCAATTAGATGGTGGTGAGGAGTAATTTCTTTTACAAAATGATACATGGCTATGCCAGTAAGTATGGTAACCACTAGCATAAACCATTTTAGACAACTACTAAAAGATATTCCAAACCATTGGAATAATAATGGACCAAAGGCAGTTAAAGGACTATAAAATAGATTCCATGAATAGCCAAATCCATTACAAAATTGTGACATAATAACTGGAAAAGTCTGCCCTTCTTGTATAGATTGTTTTGTTCCCATCAAACGACAAATATGTTGTATTCCATCATCATAAGTGATATCTAATTGACTATTGGCAAGTGGCAAACATACAAAGATGGAAACCAATAGTATGATGATATAAGCAAAGGTTTTTTCTTTCTTCAAAAAAGCTACCATAAACTACTCCTTTTCTTTTTTCTTTTCTTGATAGATATATAGGATAAAGATAAATGCACCTACTACAGAAGAAACATAGGCCATTTTCATTATAAGAGTTCCAGTATATTGAATTGTAATTTCCCCTTGTGCTACTTCTTTTGGTAGTGTTACGCAGGTATAACCATGCTCAGATTCTTCAACTTTTAGAAGCTGGCTTTCATCTCCTATTTTTAAGTTTACTTGATAACCGGGGTAAAAAATATATGGTAACTCTAAAATAGCTCCCTCTTCCCCATTTTGAATAGTGATAGTGTCTTGTAGTTGAACTTTATTTTCGTCTATGATTTCTATATTTCCCTTTAATACATAAGATTTATCTTCTTTTTCACGTAAGTAAGTATCTTGCAAATACAAAGCTTTACTTGGTAGGTAGTCTCTGTTAACTTGCATATGAGATAATTGTGGTGCTGTAATAAGATACTTTTCATATTTTGTGTCCAGTGTAGCTGGCTTTTCTGTAGTTTTGTATTTCATCATAATTGGTATCGTATAGGCTATCATCGCTAAGATACATATTGCACTCGTAATTGCTTTAGCTTTATCAGATTTTTCCCAAGTATTCCATAAGATAACTAAATTAATACCGCAAATAAAACTGATAAAAAAGTTAAAGAATCCTACCATACGCCATGGATATTGTAATTTGCATAGTATATTGGGCATATATAACCAAGGGAAAATATTTAAAGTTAATAAAAAACAGATAAGGGCTAATAATAAAACCAATAAGTAGAATTCTTTATATGGTTTATCCACTTTTCGAATTGTAAATACAGTAGCTATTATGAAAATCAGGGTTGGTATTCCAATTATAAAAGTAATACCATTGTCTTCTTCTTTATCCATAAAGTATTGATAAAGTTCTATTGTGTTGTTTTGTGTATATACAGAATTTGTTCGCATAAGTCCATCATCAAAAATAGTATACTCTGCTGACTGTTTAGTTTCTAATAGCGGTAGCCAGAAAAACATAGAAATCAATAAAATAAAAAATACATTTATTCCTATCTTTTTTAAGATTTCTTTGTTTAATAATTTTTTTATATAAAATAAAACATAGATAGCGCATAGTAAAGCTACATAGAAAGTCGAAACTGTATGGGAAAGCATTAATCCTATAGCCCCTATGGCTATGTAATAGTGTTTTTTACCATCTTCCTGAAATAGATTATATAAACCTAAGAACACAAATGGTACAAAAATCAATGCTGTAAATTCTCCAATAGCATATCGTTTATAAACATCACTTAGTTTATAAGGCGCTATCATATAAAAAATAGCAGCAAAAAGAGCCATACTTTTTCTTTTAGTTACTTGATAAGTAAATTGATACATAGTAATCCCAGATAAAATAATACATAATCCACCAAATACCTTTAATGCCATTATATAGGTTGGTGTAATTAGTTTTATTAGAAGCGGTATATAGGTAACTAGTGGTGGATAAAATAAATTCATAGCATAACCTGCACCATTTATAATATTAGGTGCTATTAGTGGTGGCATTTGTCCTATTTCCATTGCTTGGGCGGTCTTAATTAAACGTATTAGATGAAGGGCCCCATCATGGGTATCTCGAATTTGTATTTGACATAGTGGAATACTTAGCAGTATACCAACGATAATAATTAAGACATAGTGCATTTTTTTATCTTCTTTTATTTTTGCTAGAATAGATTGCATTGTTTTTCTCCTTACTTTTTCTTTGGCTAGATTATATCATTTCCGGTTTTGGTTTTAAAGGGGTTTTCTAAAAAAGTTGTAAACACAAAAAAACAGCATTAAATGCTGCATTTTTATCTTTTTTTATTTCATTAATCTTCTTTTTTAGAAACTACTTCTTTTCCATTATAGTATCCGCAATTTGAACAAACTCTATGTTGCATTATCATTTCATGACAATGAGGACATGCTACTAGATTTTGTTTTTCTAATTTCCATGTTGATCTTTTTAATCCAGTTCTTGCTTTTGACCATCTTCTTTTTGGTTGTGCCATTTTTATTCCCTCCCTCACGATTATCTTTATGTGTAATATGTATTTTTTACATAGTTTTCATATTTTTGGTACTTTAAAATTATACTAAGGTTTTTGAGTTTTGTCAATAGAAAAAAGCTTTTACTTTACATTTTTTTAGAATTTTCTATAATTCTATTGTTATTATGGTAAACTTGTAGTATAATGATAGTCTAATACTGCAATAGCAGTAAATAATTTTATGTGGAGGTACTCGTAATATGGCTTTAGTCTTTTCACGGTACGGAGGAACTTTTGCAGATGCTTTGGTAGAACTTTATAAAAAGCATCCTACTCTAAAAGGGGAGGTTCAACATTTGCAATTCGTTAAAGACGAAGCGCAGAACATTATTGCTGCGGAAGGAGAAGTTGGAAAAGTACATGTAAAATATCACGCATAATTTTAAGGCGGGCGCTTTTTTAGGCCCGCCGATTTTTTTATCATTTTATAAATGATAGCATGGCAAAGCTCCCAGAAATTCATCCGGGAGCCTTTTCCTACAGGCTTTTATGCTTTGGAAGGAACGCCACGTTCTTTTATATACCAGCAAATGATTGGATTGTCTTCATTGAATTCTACCCCAAACACATCGTCTTCGTCCAAAAGACTTCCGACTACTTTATATACCGCTTCACTGCCATAACGTCTGGCTAATTGTTCATTGGGTATTTCAATATCCAGTTTAACAGAAAACGGTAGTTTTGTACAATCCAAGTAAACCAAACCAATCACTTTCCCAGTGTCTTGGCGCTTAATAGCTATTACCTTCTTTACTTTTTTATCGCTTTTTTTCTGTTGTTCCTCAAACTCTTTTCTAAGATTTCTGACTTTACGCTCTTTTTCCATAGATGTTAAACATCTATCTTCTAGATACACATAATCAGAAATCTCCTTCCTGTCTAATGAAGTTGAAAAACAAACCAGTCTCGATTCCCGCATAAAAATGCCTCCTTTTTTTGTTATGTAAATTATTATACTATATATTTTCTGTTTATACAAGATTTTATCGTGTTTTTTTCTTATTTTCTTGTAAACTTAAGAAAAATAGAGTATAGTAGAAAACATAAGTATAACTTCAGTAGTACAAGCAAAGGGGGAACATTTATGAAAAAACAAGGCATACGAAAACTAAAAGGTAGACCCATAGAATCAATTTCTTTTGAAGAGTTCATGTTCGAACGCCCAGAATTGCAAGTATTTACAAACGCACGGGGTGAGATACTAAATATTATCTTTCCTAAAGCGGCCTTACAAACATCTTATACCATTATTTTTGGAGAGGTAGTAGAACTTTATTACCAGTATAATGGAGGAAAAGTTGTTTTCAGAAACGAAGAAGAACCCTAAGCGAAATCTTAGGGCTCTTCTTTGTTTATCGTTTATCTTTTTTGTAACTTTTTTGAACATTTAGCATATACTAGTGAAGAATGAATCTATAAATTGGAGGATACAGTATGTGTGGAATTGTAGGATTTGCAAATTGCAATCAAGATTTAGAAAATGAAACTTATCAAAATGTACTTTCTGAAATGGCTCATAAAATTGCTAGGCGTGGACCTGATGAAGAAGGATACTATCTTAACAAACATGTAGCTCTTGGACATAAACGACTAATTGTCATTGACCCAGAAGGTGGTAAACAACCTATGATAAAAACAGATGGTCAAAATACGTATGCTATTACTTATAATGGTCAGTTATACAATACTAAAGAATTAAAACAAGAATTAGTACAGCAAGGTTATAGCTTTCATACACGTTCTGATACAGAAGTCTTACTAAAAGGATATATGTGTTGGGGGTATGAAGTTGTCGATAAAATCAATGGCATCTTTGCTTTTAGTATTTGGGATGATAATAAGCAAGAATTGTTTATGGCAAGGGACCACTTTGGCGTAAAACCTTTTTATTATACTATCAGAGACAATACCTTTGTATTTGCTTCAGAAGTAAAATCTCTATTTGCTTTTCCGGGTGTAGAAGCCATCATTAATCAAGAAAGTTTAGGTGAACTATTTGGTCTTGGTCCTGCCCATACCTCTGGTAATGGTATTTTTAAAGACATACAAGAACTTCGACCTGCCCATTTTGCTATTTTTAATAAACAGGGTTTACAAGTTCATCGTTATTGGCAATTAGAAAGTAAACCACATACAGATAGCTTTGACACAACTTGTGATACTGTCCGTTCCTTGTTAGAAGACTCCATTAGAAGACAGTTAATTTCTGATGTTCCTCTTTGTACTTTTTTATCTGGTGGCTTAGACTCTAGCATTATTACCTTATATGCTGCTAATTATTGTAAAGAAAATGGTTTACCTCCCCTATCTACTTATAGTGTTGATTATGTAGATAACGATAAAAATTTCCAGAAGACAGACTTCCAACCTAATTCAGATAATTACTATATTGATTTAATGACAAAAAAACTACACACAAATCACAAAACCATTATTTTAGATACGCCTGAATTAGCAGATAGCCTAGAAGATGCTATGTTAGCACGTGATTATCCCGGTATGGCAGACGTAGACTCTTCTCTACTCCTTTTCTGTCAAAACGTAAAAAGAGAAGCAACGGTTTCTTTAACAGGGGAATGTGCCGATGAAATTTTTGGTGGTTATCCATGGTTTTTTAGAGAAGATGCTTTAAATAGTGGAACTTTTCCATGGTCTATAGCTATACAAGAAAGGCAAAATCTTTTAAATCCTGCTATTTCTCAAAAAGTAAATCTAAAAGAATATATAGATTACCGATATAATGAGAGTTTAGAAGAAGTAACGATTCTAGATACCGATTCAGAAGAAACTGCTCAAAAAAGAAAAATATCCCATTTAACATTAAATTGGTTTATGCAAACATTATTAGACCGTTCTGACAAAATGGCTATGTATAATGGCTTTGAATTAAGAGTTCCTTTTTGCGACTATCGTTTAGCACAATATGTATGGAATATTCCTTGGGAAATGAAAGCCTTAAATGGTAGAGAAAAAGGATTGCTTCGTTATATTATGAAAGACATTCTACCTTCTGAAATTGTAGATAGAAAGAAAAGTCCTTATCCTAAAACATGGAATCCTACTTATCTTGCTAAAGTAAAAGGTATGTTAGAAAAAATTATGCAAGATAAAGAGGCTCCTATTAATCAATTGTTAAATAGAAACTATATTTTAGATATTTTAAAGACAGATGGAAAAGCCTTTACAAGGCCATGGTTTGGTCAATTAATGACTGGTCCACAATTAATGGCTTATCTTTGTCAGGTAAATATGTGGCTTGAGAAGTATCAGCCTAAAATTGAATTATAAATCTTAAAAACTTGAGGTCTCAAATTGCGGCCTCAAGTTTTTACACATAGAAATAAATTGTAAGTTGTATTTATTTCTTTAATATATATCTTGGTCCTTCTAACCCCATAATTCCATTTTTTATAAGTACTTTATTGGATTTATCATTATTAGGTTCCACTTCTACTTCTATAGCAATAACTTCTGGCATTTTCATAACCCACTCGCAAAGTGCTTTTATAGCTTCTGTTGCATATCCATTACCTTGATATTCATCATTTACACCATATCCAATTTCAGGATAACCTTTATTAAATCTCTTAAAGCTGGCACATCCT
>CATZDQ010000077.1 GCA_958417695.1 uncultured Clostridiaceae bacterium
ATGGCTACACCTGCTAGTATAATTAGTACAATAATTGTAATTACCAATGCAATTAAGGTCACACCTTTTTCTTTCCATTTTCTCTGCATGTTTTTTCTCCCTTTCTTTTTCTTATGTTTTCCATTTTTTCAATCTTTATACTTGTATTTTATATTACCGTTTGGTTAATGTCAATATTATTTCTTGTTTACATTTTCTCTTTTTACCTTCTTCTTTTCAATTAACATTATGTAGTCTTGTAATTATACAATACTACTCATTCTAATTAACTGACCATTTTATAAAAGTAGAAGTATATTACTAGTAATTTTGAATTATTTATACACATTTTAGAAAAGTTAGTTTCATACATATTTCCTTATATTTTATAATTATTCTCGTCGAAAAAAAAAGATAATCTTTAAAACGATTATCCTTTTCTCTTAATCTTTACTTCATTTTTAAATTACTTACATAAACTTTCTCCAAAAGAAATACATTGGTAAATAGCCTCTTCATCTGGTGTCCATATACATTTCATACCATCATTTATGATTTCCCACCCTGCTTTTTGTAATTCTTCTGTCATTAATTTTACCGCTTCTCCACTCCAACCATAACTACCGAAGCAAGCAGCTTTCTTATTTTTTAACTTCATTCCTTTTATCATTTCTAAAATACCAGCTATAGAATATAAATATCCATTGTTTACTGTAGAGGAACCCACTAAAATCATCTTTGATTTAAACACTTCGGTTAACACCCTTGTCTTATCTTCTTTAGCTGTATTCATCAATTTAATGATTACTTCTTTGTCTTTATTTTGTATTCCCTGTGCAATGGCTTCTGCCATCTTTTTAGTATTATTCCACATAGTATCATATAGAATTGTTATTTGATTTTCTTGATAGGCCTCTGCCCATTGTAAATATTTCTCTACAATTTGCATTGGATTTTCTCTCCAAATAACACCATGGCTTGGACAAATCATAGAAATTGGTAAATTCATAGCTAAAATTTCTTGTACCTTTTTCTTAACAAACATACCAAATGGCGCCAAAATATTGGCATAATAGGTTAATGCCTGTTCTTCTAATTCCGCTTTATCTACTTCATCTGCATATAGGTGCTCTGATGCTAAATGTTGTCCAAAACCATCATTACTAAATAAAATATTTTCTCCATCCATATACGTAAACATGGTATCTGGCCAATGTAACATAGGTGCCTCTATAAAAGTTAATGTACTTTCTCCTATATTTAAAGTATCTCCTGTCTTAACAGGCACAAAATTCCAATCTTGATGATATTGTCCTTTTATAGACTTTATTCCATTAGCTGTACAATAAATTGGTGTATCTGGAATTTCTCTCATTAATTCTCCTAATGCTCCACTATGGTCTACTTCTCCATGATTAATCAGGATATAATCGATATCTTGTAAATCGATTTCCTTCTTTAAATCAGAAACAAATTCTTTATCATAAGGAAGCCAAACTGTATCTATTAAAACATTCTTTTTATCTCTAATAAGATACGAATTATAGGATGACCCCCTCGTCGTCGTAAATTCATCTCCATGGAATTTTTTTAATTCCCAATCCGTCTTTCCTACCCAAGTTACTTTCTTAGTAATTGTTTTATGCATAAAACCCTCCTTTATACATTCTTCTTTTTAAAAGGTCATTTCTAGCTAAAACAGAAAGCGGATGTAAGAATTTTTGTTTTTCTATCATATGTGGAATCGTCATATTTTCAATATGCAATTTGATAGCTTCATCCATATTCTGCTTAGCTAACTTTCTAAAAGTCTCTATGCCTTCATAATCTCTCGTTTCTTCTATTTTATCCGCAATATAAATAATCTTATCTAACTTTGTCATACCTGCTCTACCAGTTGTATGATAATAAATAGCCTCTTGCATTTCTTCTGTAAATGCATATTTCTTTTTAGCTATATCGGCTCCTACTTTGCCATGTAATAATATATCTTCCATTTTATCAAAGTCATTTAATTCTATTTTATTTTGAATGATATATAGCATGGCTTCTTCTTTGCTCATTTCTTTGGCAATATCATGTATAATAGCTGTTAACATCGCTTTTTGGTCATCTTCTCCATATAACAAAGCTAATTCCCCTGCGGTTTTCATAGTACCTACGGAATGTAAATAGCGATTTTCTGATAAGATAGTTTTCATTTCTTTTTGTATTTCTTGTAAATATGCTTGTTTTCCTTCTTTTGACATCATTAAGAGATTCTTTGTATAGTCTTCCATTTTTTCCTCCTTTTATTCTTACGGACTCTCTTTTATCTTTTGAATCCAATCTTATTTTATTCTTTTTTATGCCTCATATTTTGTTTAATACTTAATAACTAACTTATTAAATTTAGATTGAATATAATTTTCTAACTTCTCCATAAACTGCTCTGAATTAATTTCACTCTTAGCCACCATTTCTAATCCTTTCTCCCAACTAGCTGTTAGTTTAGGATTTAACATATCTGGCATAGAAGAAGCCACTACATCATAAATAATTTCCCCCTTCTGAGTTGGAGTAATAATTTGTGTTTTACTATTAATGGCTATGTATTGGATTTTTTCTAACTTTTTCATAATTTCTGCTCTAGTTGCACTTGTTCCAATACCAGCTCCTTTAATTTGTTCCCTAAGTTCCTCCTCTTCAATTAGTTTACCTGCATTTTCCATTGCTAAAATCATAGAACCAGAATTATATCTACTAGGTGGCGAAGTTTCTGCATCTTTTGTCTCATAATTTTGTACACCGATTTCTTGTCCTTTTTTTAATCCATTTAAAATATCTAAATTCGTATTTTCTTCTGTTTTCGACTCTTCTATTTCCTCTTCTTTGTCGCTGTTTTCCACAGGTTGCTCTTTTTTAGTGGATAACTCTTCTTTATTTTTCGGTTTTAGTACTTCTAAATAACCCATTTGTGTACACACTTTTCCACTCGTACTAAATTGTTCTTTTTCAACTAAGACAGTTACAGAAATTTTATTATATTCTGCAGGTGGATAAAAAATTGCTAAAAAACGTTTTACAATTACTTTATATATTTGTTTTTGTAAATCCGGTAATTTCTCATAATTTTCAAAACCTTGTCCGGTTGGTATAATCGCATAATGGTCTGTAATCTTACTATCATTAACATATTTCGTTTTTACTAAATTGGTATTATATTTTTCTTCTGCCATTTTCTTTAAATAGCCTTGAATTTCTTCATCTATAAATCCTTTAGCAATACCATTTAAGTTTTTAGAAATTACCTTTGCTACAGCTGTAGATAACACCCTAGCATCTGTTCTAGGATAAGTTACTAATTTTTTCTCATATAGATTTTGTATAATTTCTAATGTTTCATCTGGTTTAATTTTAAATCGTTTTGTACACTCATTTTGAATTTCTGCTAAGTTAAATAACAAAGGGGCATTTTCCTTTTGCTTGCTTTTCTTCATTTCTGAAACAATCGCTTTTTTATCTTGTAGAGAGACAATAAAGGCTTTGGCATCTTCCACTTTTTTAAAACCTGTTTCATTATATAATTTAGGAGATTCCCACATAGAAGAATTCTGACTTACTTTCCACTCAGCACTAAAACTTCCTTTTTCATCTCCAAAAGTCCCTACAATTTTATAAAACGGTGTTTTTACAAAGTTTCTAATTTCTCGCTCTCTTTGTACCACCATTCCTAAGACACAAGTCATGACACGTCCTACAGAGATAGATGCTTTTTCTTCATGGATGGCTTTAGCTACTCTTCTTCCATAAATAATAGATAATAACCTAGAAAAGTTAATACCTATTAAATAATCTTCTTTTGCTCTTAAATACGCAGAATCGGATAAACTATCATATTCCGATAAATCTTTGGCTTCTTTAATTCCTCGCTTAATTTCTTCCTCTGTTTGAGAATCAATCCAAACTCTTTTTCTCTTCTTACCAGTTACCCCTATCATTTGCTCTACTAATCGATAGATGTATTCTCCTTCTCTCCCAGAGTCAGTACATACATAAATGGTATCGACGTCTTCTCTTAAAAGTAAGTTTTTAATAATACCAAATTGTTTTTCTACATTGGGAATTACTTCATATTTATATTCTTTTGGCATAAAAGGAAGCGTTTCTAAACGCCACACTTTTAACTTTTCATCATATTTTTCTGGATAAGACATGGTAACTAAATGTCCCACACACCATGTGACAATCCAATCTTGTGCTTCTAGATAGCCATCTTTTCTAGCACCATTAATGCCTAGCACTTTTGCAAATTCCATGGCAACAGATGGTTTCTCAGTAATTAATACACTTTTAGGCATTTTTAACATCCTTTACTACATTTGGTTTCTATATAATTTTCTACTGTCTCATATACTTGCTTTATTACTTCTTTTGTTTCTGGCACTTTAAAATCAACCATAGAAACTAGTTTCTCAATATAGGCTTTTTCTCTTATTTTTTCTAAAGTTACTGCAAAGTTTAAATCATATACATAAGTAATCCAGACAAGTATATGGTCTATATTCGACTGCATATCTGCATAACGAATTGGCTCTGCTCGCTTAAAACTTTCCCAAACAGAAGGCGTTACTACTGCCTCTGCAATTGGTTTATCTGGAAAAGCCACGTTATGCTTTAATGGTTCTGTGGTAATAACTTCAAAAATATCCATTTTGTCTGCATCACGAATGATTTTAGCATGTAGCAACTCTCTTTTGTTAAGTCCTTCTTCTATCTGTAATCGGTTATGATTTAGAATTGCCTTCCTAATAATTTCGTCATAAGAGGTATCTTCTGTGAATTTTCTGATAAGACCATCTTCAAATAAGATTTTTATCCCTTCTTCGGCATGGTCTACACTTACCTTATCCAAAAAAGTATGATAAATCTTAACTTGTTCAAATCTACCTATATCGTGTAATAAACCTATTAATTCAGCAAGTAAAATTTCCTCTTGTGGTAGACCTAAAGCTTGTGCAATATAGTTACTGGCTTGTGCTACCCTTTGTATATGTGCAATTTTGATACGGATTTTTGGGTCTTCTGGATTATAATTTTGGGTATATTGTGCAAAGGCCCTTTTGGCTTTTAATATGTCAATCATGTTCTTCTCCTTATGAAATTTTTATGATGTCCATTTCTGATGTAAAGTTAGAATTTCCATAGGCATATACAATATAAATAGCTCCATTTTCTCCTATAAAGAAATTCGTTACATTATCGGTTACATACATAGCATTATTAATATCTCTTTTATAAATAGTTTGTCCCGTTTGACTAACTGCTTGTGATAATGCCTCTGCTTGTTTACTAGCTTCTTCTACTTGTTCTTCTATCTTTTGGTTAACTTCTTTTGTACTATAGCCCTGTGCTTCTAGAACTTCATTTAAAGATACTTTTTGTCCGGTTACTACATCGTAGTTATATGTTTGTACAATAATTCTTTGTGCATTGTTTCCTTCTTTTAAGATAGATTTTATAACTAAAGAAACTATATTTTCATTAACATAGGCCACATAATCTACATTATAAATCGTATACTGACTTGCATTATTTAATATATCATTGGCTTTATTAGCAAATAAAGATTGTGTCGTATTATTAAATTCTGTTGCCAACTGCCCTGCTATATTAAATACTGGTAAATTAATATCTACATTATACTTTCCATCTTTTTCTTCTCTAATATTATAAGCGGCATACACAATGTTTTGATTTTCTAGTCCTGCAATCTTTTCAATACTAGAAATGTCATAGCCTTGTTCATATAAAGTATTGGTAAATAAATTATTAAATTCCTCTTTTATTTTTTCTGGGTCATCTATCTGATTATCATCTACTTGTGTATTTAAAACATGATTATTAACAGGCTTATCTTTATCTTGTCCAAATATTTGATAATAGACACCTGCTGCAATGGCAATTACACAAACGATACTAATAGCAATATAAATAAGGTTTCTTTTCTTCATGTTATCTCCTCTTCACTATTTTTTATCATTATATCATTGACCTATTTTCATTGCAAGTATTTGTATTACAAAATTAAAGATGCTAACAAACATACATTTAAATTCCTATTTTATAAAAAAATGTAATAAATATAATTAAAGACATTTTTTGATTTTACAACTGTGGTTTCAAAATTATTATAACATTTATTTGCATTATCTTCATTATAAATTTAAAAAGAGAATTTTGCATACCTTTTTTACAAATCACCTTTTAAATATGTGAAATTTTTATAATTTCTAAATTGTTGCTAAGAGAAAACCTCTACTATTGCTACATTTTAATTTTTTATCATAAGAGAATAGCATTATAATTATCCATACAATAAATATGATACCTTTTTCTTGCATCTTTTCTTCTTCTCTTTCTTTTTTCATCACATTGTTTCCATATTCTTAAGACTTTGTGAATTCCTTGTGAATACAGGCTTTTTCATTGACTATTTTGCTATTTTCGTGTATGATATAGAAGTGAAAAAAGAAAAGGAGTTAAGTGTAGATATGTTATGTTCAATATGTAATAAAAATACAGCCGTTATCTTTATTAATAAACAAATGCCAGACCATTCTGTAGCCATGGAAGGTCTTTGTTATGATTGTGCTAAGAAAAAAGGAATTACCCCTTTAGAAGCACTTACGAAACAAGCAAATTTGTCTGAAGAAGATATCAAAGATATGACCAATCAATTAGAAGATATGTTTAAAGATATGTCTGACCATATAGATATGGATGCTATCATCAATATGGATGAGCTTCCAGAAGAATTAACTGTAGAAAATAATGAAAATGTGGATGAAGAAAGTTCTCCTAATGGTGTTCCATTAGGTTCTATCTTTGCGAATATTTTTGGTGGTAATCATTCAACAAATGAGACAGAAAATGCCAATGGTTCCGAAAAGAAAAAAGTAAAAGTGGATAAAAAGCCAAAGGATAAAAAGAAAAAAGCGCTAGACACTTTTGGTACAAACCTAACCAATAAAGCTAAAAATAATGAGCTAGATATGATTATTGGTAGAGACAAAGAAATTCAAAGAATGATACAAATTCTAAATAGACGTTCTAAAAACAACCCTTGTTTAATTGGTGAACCTGGTGTAGGTAAAACAGCCATTGCTCAAGGACTAGCTATTAAAATCGCAGCCGGTAAAGTTCCAGCAAAATTACTAAATAAGGAAGTTTATCTATTAGATATGACCGCTGTGATAGCCGGTACACAATTTAGAGGTCAATTTGAAGCTAGAATGAAATCGATTATTGATGAATGCAAAGCCTTAGGTAATATCATTTTAGTCATTGATGAAATTCATAATATTATTGGTGCAGGCGATGCTGAACATTCTATGAATGCGGCTAACATTTTAAAACCATCCCTATCCAATGGTGAAATTCAATTAATTGGCACCACTACTTTAAAAGAATACCGTAAATATATTGAAAAAGATAGTGCCTTAGAACGTAGATTTCAACCCATTATTGTAGAAGAACCTTCTATCTTAGATTCTATTGGTATTCTAGAAGGT
>CATZDQ010000078.1 GCA_958417695.1 uncultured Clostridiaceae bacterium
CCATCGTTCAAGCAAAGGATACACGTGCTGATTGCTTTTAGGGGGACGATTAAAAAATCAGACCGGAAGGTGATGGATTCTATCTTAAAAACAAACTATAAGCAAATAGGAAATTCAACCATTACGTATTCCGTTAATCCGCATTTGATTTGAGGTAAGTGGGGAAAAGGTTTAGTTTTAAACTTTTACTCCACTTACTATTATTTTTTTAGAAAAAGTCTATAATACATAAAAATAATTTTTCTATGGAATTTTAGCAGGAGGGGTTGCTATAAAATTTTGCCAAATGATTTTCTCAACGAGCCATTTTAAAATGAATTTTTTTACAAAGTTATTTATAAAAATTTAACTTTTTAATTGTTTTACTTCATTTTGTAAATATAGTCGTTTTAGAAAGATGTACTTTAATACTTGATAGAAGATGAAAATCTTTTTTAGGAATCTGCTTAATTATATTTGAACTAAAATATATTAAATATAAGTTTGCATAAAAAAACTGTATTATTTTATGAAAATATTATATATTAGAATTAGTATATTTTTACTACACCTTTGAAAAGGTAAACTTTTGGAGGTGTAAGCCTCCGAACAATTATAAGGAGGAATTGGTGATGAAAAATTATTTTGAAATGAATGAAGTTTCACAAGAGGTAGCAGATAGGCTTGAAGAACAGTTGTATGATTGCAAAGAAGACTGTAATAAGGGCAATCTATCAAGAAGTATGTTTAATGCCATTGCTCAGACCGTTTTAGACACTTTGGACAACTGGACACCCAGACTAACTACGCCTATGCGTTCAGAAGTTCTTGATTGGTTTCAGTCCGAATATGGACTTTGTCTGTAAACAGGAGGTACTAAAATGTTAAACCGAATTTGCATTACACCACAAAAAGGTTGTCAAGGTTTATCTAATACACGGATTAAATCTGCATTTAAAAACATTTTTTTAGAAGAGCCGGTAATGGTACGAGTGGAAGGAAAAAATATTATTGTTCATACTCCACTAGAGCTCAAAGATAAAAAAGTTCGCAGATTTGCAGGTAAACTGGGCACATTTTATCAGTTTCAAGGTGAAAACAATTCGTTTTCATTTAAATTGTAATTACCGCACAATCCCCCTCTTTTTCGTAAAGAAAATAGAGGGGGTTGTGTTTTAGTGAATATAATGAATATTTATAGTAAATACTTATATGTAAAAATGTATAAATTTAGTTTTCTTATAACTCTTATCATAATGTTTATAAGATGTATAAGTTACTATTGGGCATATGAAATAAAAAACTCACTTGAAGTAGCATATAGCAATGGACCAATTGAAAAGATTGGTTTATTTATGGAACTTAAAATTACATGTTTTTAGGTATTTCTTAATACAAACATAAAATGTATAAAAAAGCAGGGACAGAAAACTTTAAAAGTTTTCTGTCCCAACTATTGATAAAGAACCATAAAAAAATAATACCAAAACCCAAAGGTCTTGATATTACTTGGTGGGCAGGGATGGATTCGAACCATCGTACTCGTATGAGAACAGATTTACAGTCTGCCGCCTTTAGCCACTCGGCCACCTACCCATATATTTTTTTAACGTTAGTGGATACCATTATATAGAAATGGTGCTCCCTCAAGGATTTGAACCTTGGACCCACCGGTTATGAGCCGGTTGCTCTGACCAACTGAGCTAAGGGAGCAAATCCTAACGCGATTTTTATTATACAAAATATTTATAAGAATGTCAAGAGAAATTATTAAAAAAAATAAAAAGTAGGGAAGAAATAATTGAAATTGAGAAACATAAAGAGAAAAGAAGTCAATACATAAAAATACCACTTTTTTACTAAATGGATTTATTTAATAAAGAAGTGGTATTCTTAAAAAATATGAAATTCTTACTGTATAATTTTATCGGCTTCTTCTTGGGAAAGGTAACCATATTTAACCATAGAACGAATAACTTTCCCTTGTCTACTTCTAGCCAAATCTGGATTAATAGTAGGAGCATAAACAGAAGGGGCATTAGGGACACCTGCTAACATAGTTGACTCATATAAAGTAAGGTCTTTAGGTTCTTTTTTATAATAGCCATTAGCAGCTTCTTTAATGCCATAATAACCTTCGCCAAAATAAATGGTATTCATATATAGTTCTAAAATATCCTCCTTCGAGTAATTTTTTTCTAACTCCATAGCCATAAAAATTTCAGCAATTTTTCTAGAAATAAAATCATCCTCTGTAATAAAATACAAATTTTTGGCTACCTGCTGAGTAATGGTACTGCCACCTTCGTTCAACTCGCCAGCACGAATATTAGAAACAATTGCCCTACCAATGGAAATCACGTCAATAGCACCATGTTCCTTAAAACGATGATCTTCTACTGCAATAATAGCATTTTTATAATCATCTGGGACATCCTCTTTTTTAGTATAATTTTCATCACTTTGAATCTTTTCTATTTTGTCTTTTAAACTCATTTCCTCTATAGCGGATTTATATAACTTATGACCATTTAAAATCACAACAGTTGAAACAATTATCATAACCGCTAATAAAAGAAGGAGCCCTCTTTTTACATATTTCATATTTGATTCCTCCTTATGATAATTGTATTATACAACATCGTTATGAAAAAAGACAAATTATTTTCTTAAAAAATTATGAATATTTTTAAAGATACTTGTGTATTATTTATGTAAATTTGAAATTTGACAAAAGTAAGAAAATATGGTAACATATAAAACATATTCAAGAGTTTACCTAAAGTAATGAACTTGAGCGGTAAAGGGTAGTATAAAATATACAAAACTACTTACACTTAAAAAGTGAGAGTATATGAGTCTTGCAAAGGAGTCTTAATGGGCTTCTTTGCAAGGCTTTTTTGCATAATAAAAAAGAAAGGATTGAGTTAAATATGGAAAATAAAGCATATGGACAATTAAAGTTAGTATTGCCAACAGAAGAATATAAATCAAAGGTTGAAGAATACTTACAAGAATTTCTTGAGAATGGAGAATACGAAATAGCAGGAGATGGAGGGTTAGACAGAATTAAAGATTTTGATGAATGGCTAAAGAAAATACAAAATGACCTATCAGAAGAAAATATTGAAGATAATAGAATTCCAGCTACACTTTATTTAACAAAAAGAAAATCTGATAATAAAATTGTTGGCAATTTACAGATTAGACATAAGTTAAATGAAAAATTATTACTTTATGGCGGGCATATAGGAGATAGTATAAGACCATCTGAAAGAAGAAAAGGATATGCAACAGAACAAATAAGATTAGCATTATATAAATGTAAGAAATTAGGTATTGACAGGGTTCTAATGGATTGTGATAAAACGAATATAGGTTCAGCTAAAAGTATTATAAATAATGGTGGAATACTTGAAAATGAAGTATATATTAATAATGAACTGATACAAAGATATTGGATTAGTTTAAAAGAATAGGCAAATCGATATGTTAATGGAAAATCTAAAAATACAGTAAAGCCAATTAAAAGCAATCCATTTGTTGGATATATTTGTTACTACCATTTAAAAGAAAGTGCTAATAAGATGATTATATTAAGTAGTAAGTACATAATAACAATTATAAATGGTTGGAATATAATTCAAAAGTAAAATTAACAGCAATTTTTGATGAAAGTAATAAAAAAATATTTTGATATAGTGAGAAAAATTAAAAAGGTATAGTAGGTCAAGAGATAAAAATGATAAAAGAAAAATATAATGTATAAGGAGTAGAAAATAATGAAAATAACAATAGAAATTCCTCAAATAAAGGATTTTAATAAAGTAAATGAAGTAGCTAAACAAGTACACAACTTGCATGTAAATTGGCGACCAGATTTATATTTAAGAGTAGAAGAGGTAATTAGCAAAGAAAACTTTGAAAGAATGATACAGATGAAAGAAATATTTGTAGCAAAAAAGCAAGATAAGATTGTGGGATATATGACTTTAAATATGAAAGAAAAAAATAATCCTAGTATGAGATATAGAAAACAGTTACAAATTGAAGCGATATGTGTGGATGAAAAAAATAGAAGAGAGGGAATTGGAACGAAATTATTAGAATATGCAAAAAAATGGGGAAAAGAAAATAATTGTACAGACTTATATTTGACAGTAAATAAAGAGAATGCAAATGCAATAAAAATTTATGAAGAATTTGGATTTCAAGTAAAAAGTATAGCATATTCAATGCAAATATAAAAATGTGAGTTGATAAGAATGAAATATTTTAAAAAATTAATAGGAGAAAGACTTTATTTGTCACCACGAAATAATGAAGATATAGAAAAATTTACAGAGTGGTTGAATGACTTTGAAACAACAAACTATATTGGAAGAAGTGCATAATTAAAATAGAAAATGATTCAAAAGAAATAGTTTTCATAATATTATTTGGTTATTATTTTTCTATCTTATATGCTATTATAAATATTAAGTAAGAATGACAGTTGCAATATGTAATAGACATATATATATTACAAGCCACGTGGAGTGCTGTTCGGTGCTATGTTTAAAAGATTCGATACAATAGTTGAATTTAGTGCTTTTGAGGAGTTTATTAGTTTTGATAGAAAAGGCAAAAATAAGGCTAAAAGAACAGAAAATCATAAAATTAAGGTAACAATAGAAGTTAATATGGTATGCGGAGCAATATGTATTTTATAGAAATATAAGGTACATATTTTTTCTAAAAATTTATTAAAACAACTTGAACAATAAACAGATGTTTGATATAATTATAAAAACTTAAAAATTGGAGATGATAATATTGAGTAATTTACAAGCAGAAGAATATAAAAATTTCGAAGAAATAAAAAAGAGGAGAGAAGATGGAACAGAATATTGGAATGCAAGGGAGTTAAGTAAGGTTTTACAATATACAAAATGGGAAAATTTTGCCAAAGTTATTGATAAGGCAAGATTAGCTTGTCAAAATAGTGGAATCGAAAATATGTATCATTTTCTTGAGGTCAGGAAAACGATACAAATGCCTAAAAATGCACAAAAAGTAGTGATTGATTATGAACTTTCAAGATATGCGTGTTATTTAATTGTGCAAAATGGAGATCCAAGAAAAGAAGTGATTGCTTTAGGACAAACATATTTTGCAATTCAAACTAGAAAACAGGAAGTTGCAGATTATTTTAATCAGTTAGATGAAGATAATAAAAGATTAGTAGTTCGTGGAGATATAAAACAATGGAACCAAATGTTACTAGAAGTAGCACATAATTCTGGAGTTATAACAAACCAAGAATATGCAGAATTTCAAAATGCAGGATATATGGGATTGTATGGGGGACTGACTGTTGAAGATATACATAGTAGAAAAAATCTAAAAGATAAAGAAAAAATACTTGATTTTATGGGAAGTGAAGAACTAGCAGCAAATTTATTTCGTATTACTCAAACAGAAGCAAAACTTAAAAGAGAAAATGTAAAAAATAAAGAAAAAGCCAATCAGACTCACTATACAGTAGGAACAACTGTAAGAAAAGCTATTGAAAATATAGGAGGAACTATGCCAGAAGATTTACCAACACCAGAAAAGAGTATTAAAGAGGTTGAAAAAGAACAACTAAAGAAGTTAAAAAATAGAAAGAAAAATTTAATGTTGGATGAATAAAAATTATGTTTAAGATAATCTAGAAATAAGGAAAGTGTAAAAAATAAGCATTTCTTTTCTATGTATATTATAAAAATATAATCAAAAATTTCCTAATTTTGAATATTAATTTACTTTTTATCTCTAGACGGAATCTTAGAGAGTATAGAAAAATTGTAAAATTTTTTGTACAGACTCTTAATATAGTGATAGGAAGAAAAATGGAAATTCAAGTCATAGAGAAAACAAATGGAAGAATCAACACAGTAATAGGTACAACGATTAAAGAAAGATTAAGTACAGAAAATGTAGTGAAAATATAGTGATTAATTATAAATGGTATAATGGGAAAACGATAGCTGTAATTGCACACAAAGCACTACAATTAGCTTTAGATGAATTACAAGAAATATAACATGGGAACAAGCTATTGATATTACTAAAAAAATTTTGAAATAAAAAAGTTGAGAAAATGATACTAGCTTGTTACTAACCGATAAAATCTGGTGGAATTTCATAGAGTCAAAAGTACATAAAATTAATTAAAAAAATCAATTAAAGTATTGAAACTAGCTAATTACAAAGCTTACCTCATTTAATAGATTTTTTAGATTTTATATGATATAATAAAAAAAACAAAGGAGGAAGGAAAAAACAAAATGGAAGAAAAGAAAAAAATACAAATAACTAGAATTAGTTTAATAGCACTTATAGCAGTTGTCATTCTTGCAATAGGAATCTTATCTGTTATTCTACTAGGAGGTAAAGAAGAAACCAAACCGCAAGAAAATATAATAGAAAATAAAGAAGAAAACACACAAATAGAAGAACCAACCAAACCAGAAGAACCAGAAATTGCAAAAGACCCTTTACCACAGATTGCATTAAATACCATAGCAAAAGAAAATGCAACGATTAATGGTAAGGTACCATGTTATTATAACCCTGTCATTCCTAAAGGGTTTAAAGCCATAGGAAGCATGCAAGATAGTACCATTACTATGGAAGCCAATTGGGAACAACAAAATGGATATTTAAATGGATTAGTTATAGAAGATGAAAAAGGAAACCAATTTGTATGGATACCTGTAGAAAATATGGAGTTATTTCATACAACAGACTGGCAAAAAAATATGCCAAAAGAAAGCATAGACAAAACTTATGTAGAACCAGCAGGTAACGAGAAAGAAGAATACACCAACATGTATCAAAAAGTAAGAAAATATGGTGGCTTTTATGTAGGCAGATTTGAAGTAGGAGATGCAGAAGCCAAAACAGCCAGAACGGAGGTAAAAAACTCTGACAACATGGCCATCAAAAAAGGACTACAAGTATATGACTATGTACCATTTGAACAAACAACTATCCATAAAAGAGAAATCATAGGTGCCAAAGAACTAGCTATCAAATTTGGAAAAACCAATCAATATGAAAATATTACCACATCGGTTATGTATGGTGTACAATGGGACTCTATGCTAAGATTTTTAGCAGGAGACAAGTACAATGTAAATGACAGTTTAACATGGGGAAACTATCCAAATGCCACTTTAGAATATAAAGACTTACAAGGAAACACCTATGAAAAACCACAAGGAGAAGCCAGACTATTATTAACAGGTAGTAGTGAAAACACAAAAGCTAAAAACATCTATGATGTAGCAGGTAATGTATATGAATGGACAACAGAAACAGCAGGAAATAATGTAAGAGTTGTAAGAGGTGGTTGCTATATGGTAACCATTGGTCAATTAGCAGCAACTAGATATGCCTACAATGCAGCAACAGACAATGATGGCCTAGGTTTTAGAATTAGTTTTTGGATAAAGTAATGGGGATTGGCTTATTTTGTTTT
>CATZDQ010000079.1 GCA_958417695.1 uncultured Clostridiaceae bacterium
AAGACATACAAGAAGCATTTACTGATAAACAAGTAAAGGCAATTTTAACAGTTATAGGAGGCTTTAATGTAAATCAAATTTTAGACTATTTAGATTATGAGACTATACGCCAGAACCCTAAAATAATATGTGGTCTTTCTGATATTACAGCCCTAACGAATGCCATTTATGCAAAAACTGGCTTGGTAACCTATAGTGGACCACATTTTTCTACTTTTGGTATGCAAAAAGGTGTAGAATACACCATAGAATATTTTAAAAAGATGTTTATGTCAAAAGAAGAAATAACCATAGAAGCTTCTAAAGAGTGGAGTAATGATGCATGGTTTTTAGACCAAGAAAATAGAAATTTTTATTCAAATGAAGGGATGCATAAGATACAAGAAGGAGAAGCACAAGGAACTATCATTGGTGGGAATTTATGTACTTTAAATTTATTACAAGGAACAGACTACATGCCCGATTTAACAGATAGTATTTTATTTCTAGAAGATGATGGCGAAGAAGAAGAAAACTTCTTTGTTACTTTTGATAGAGATTTACAATCTTTATTACATAGTGCAAGAGGAAAAATGGTTAAAGGTATTGTTTTTGGAAGAGCAGAAAAGATTTGCCAGATGACAAATGAAAAGTGGGAAACTTTCGTAAAGATAAGACCTGAACTAAAAGGAATACCCGTTATATGTAATGCAGATTTTGGTCATACCACGCCTATTTTTACATTTCCAATAGGTGGAACTGCTAGCTTACAGGTAAAAGAAGGAAAAATAGAATTGAAGATAAAGGGGTAGAGGTATATGAAGTATTTTAAAAAATTAGAAGGTGAAAATATTTATTTATCTCCTAAAAGTGAGGAGGATGTAGAGGTATTTACAAAATGGATAAATGATTTTGAAACAACAGATTATATAGGAAGAAGTGCACAAACTGTGACAATAGAAGCAGAAAAAGAATATTTACAAAGTACATATCGTCAAGTGGCTGATTTTGTTATAGTAAAGCAAGAAAATGACCAATTAATAGGCAGTATATCTTTAAAGGATATAAACCATTTACATCGTACAGCCACATTGGGTATTTTTATAGGAGACAAGGATAGTAGAAGTCAAGGTTATGGAACAGAGGCCATTTGTTTATTATTAGATTATGCATTTTCTTATTTAAACTTGAATAATATTATGCTATGGGTTATGGAATTTAATGAAAGAGCCATTTGTTGTTATAAAAAATGTGGTTTTCAAGAAGTGGGTAGAAGAAGAAAATGTCATTTTTTAAATGGACATTATTATGATAAGCTGCAAATGGATATATTGGCAGAAGAGTTTACAGGAAAGTATATAAAAAATAAATGTATTTAAACGGAAGCAGCAGATGATACAAATCCAATTAACAATCCTGTTTATGAATCTATTGGATATAAAAAAATAGCCAACCAAGAAAGTATTTGCTTTTTGTCATGAAAATGTAATATAAAAGTAAAGAAATAGTAATATGTTTTTACCAGAAGCGTGATATAATATAAAAACAGTTTATTAAAAAAGGTGAAAATATGGACGAAAATGAAAGAAATATTGTAGAGGATGTAGAATTAAATAAGATAGAAGAAGTTGTAGAAATACAAGAACAAACGCTAGAATTGTCTGTAAAAGAACAAATAGAACAAGAATTAGAAAAAGTAAAGAAACCATCTGAAGCAATGGCTCTTTATAAAAAAGTCAAACAAGCCCTAGAGCAAGCAAATATTGATGAGAACTATTATAAGTATGTAGAAAATACGTTAGAAGATAAGATTTTTTGTGATGCTAAATTTAATATTTTGCGTGCCAGTGTCTTATTAGAGGTGGTTTGTCCTGCTCTAGGTAATATAGAAGATTTTCATCTTGAAAATTTAGCAATTGAAACGATAGGTTCTCATTTTGAAGAACAAGAAAATTATATTGATAAAATTTGTACCTATGGGCATGAATTTATTTGTTTGTTTGGTATAAGTGAAATCCATCCAGATAAAGTCCTAGCATATCAAGAGAGAAAATTTACAAGACAAGATATGATTGAGGCTGTAAGAGCCCAATATGAAGAAGGTAAAAAAATTCAATTACATCAATATGATGAATATTATATTGGTATAGAAGAAGATAGACTGAAAGTTTTCTCAGAAAGAAAAATAACTTCTTTAATGAAAGTAGAGGAAACACCTTTTGATAAGATAAAATCTAGGATAGCTAATTTCTTAAACAAGAATCCTTTTGCTAAAAAGAAATATTTACCAGCCATATCTTTGGTATATGATACCAATCCTAATCGTTTAAAAGATTTTGAACATCAAAGTAAGTTTGATGCTAGAAGTAGAATGAAAGTGTTATTAAATAGAGAACGAGAAGTTACTAGAAATACTTCTGTATAGAAAAATACAACAAAATAAGCCAGCATGAATGCTGACTTATTTTTGCTAATGGCGAGAAAATTAATAGTTACAAAGAAATATGCTTTATCGGATAATTAAAACATCGCCGACAAAAAGTTGGTTACGATTCGTAATTCCGTTTTTTTCGGCAAGTTCAGAAACAGGAATATTAAATTTCTCTGCTATTGCCGATAATGTCTCATCTTCAGAAACTTCATATAGGTTGAAGTTGAGTTTAATGGAGCACCATTCTTCATTGATGAAAGATAATTCCATAAAAATAGGAATTTCCTTTTGCTGGATATCCTCTACAATGGACTCTTTCAAGTCTATACGAGAGGAGAGAGGCATGGTTGCCTCTACAAAAGTCTTAGCGGCGTCTTTTTCAAAACTGTTTACGAAGTCTTCTGCATAATCCTTTTCTACGAATCCCAGAATTTGAATACCTGTAGCTTCTTGTGTTAACTTATCCAGAAAGAACTCATTTCCCAGACAATAGTCTTCTTCCACTGCAAATAATTGCGGTGAAAAGAAATCTTTTTGTACACAAGTATACAGACAGCTCATAAAATCTTCTTCTATAAGGTGTCTTTCCATCTCTTTTTGAGAGGAGGAAATAATCTCACAGAAGTCTTTCTTTTTGAAATTCCCTTTATTAGCGTTTTCCGTATCTAAGGAAATGCTAATAGAAGAAGGCGTTACTGCTGCTAAACAATTCGAGCTAAATGCTAAGGTAAGCAGCAAGGTTGTCAGTGACATCATGAAAAATTTTCTCATATAACCCTCCATATTTGGTTTTCAAGGTTCTCGCCATGGTCTTTTTCCCCTAAAGATAGAGAAAGTGATACAGACATTATGTCCATTATAACATATCTACTACACCTTTTCAATTGAGAACTTAAATCTTTATGTAAGATAGAAGATAATAGATTGTAAATAAATAACACTTGTGATAGAATCAAAAAAGATATTAGAGTAGAAAATAGATTGTTAAGACTTCATAGACGGGAAGTTGTTATGAAGGCAAGAGAAGTACTCGCATATGTGTTTTCGCATTCCGCTAATAAAAAGTTTAAAGAAGTTATAATTTCTTCTTTTCTTTTTAGTACGGAAAAAAGGAGGGAAGAAAGATGGAGAAACTAACGTTAAAAAAGTATTTAGAAAAATTATCTTTACAAGAAAAGACAAAAGGACCTACTTTACAAGCAATGGAATGGCTTATGGAAAGCCTAGGAAATCCACAAAATCAAGTAAAATGTATTCATGTAGCAGGAACTAATGGAAAGGGTAGCTTGTGTGAAATGTTAAGTAACATTTTAATGCAAGCTGGATATCGTGTAGGAAAATATATGTCTCCTCATTTACTTTGTGTAAATGAACGAATTTGTATTAATAATGAACCAATTAGTGATGAGAAAAGTGCTTATTATTTAGAAAAATTAGATAAAAACATACAAAGATACAATCAGACACATGAAAAACAGGTAACTTATTTTGAAGTCGTTACCGCATTAGCTTTCTTATATTTTGCTGAAGAAAAGTGCGATGTGATGGTGATTGAAACTGGTTTGGGTGGACTTTTAGATTCTACCAATGTGACAAAAGAATCTATTAGCCTAATTAGTACAATTGGCTATGACCATATGGCTATTTTAGGAAATACTTTAGAAGAAATTGCTAGGCAAAAAGCAGGCATTATTAAATCACAAGGACATACCATTTTTGTAGAACAGACCGAAGAGCAGGTAAATAAGGTAATAGAAGAAACTTGTAAACAAAAAGAAAATACTTTGAAAATGATAAAGAAAGAAGAGATACAATCTATAAAAATAACAGATGAATTGCAGCTTTTTGATTATCAAGACTATAAACAGATACTGGTTAACTTAAAAGGTGAAAAACAACTTTCCAATGCTGCTATGTGTATAGAAGCTTGTCATATATTACATACACAAGGTTTTCTAATTTCTAAGCAAGCTATGTATACAGGGCTTTCCCAAGTTGTTCATAAAGCTAGATTTGAGAAATTAGCCAGTAATCCTACCATTATTTTTGATGGTGCACATAATGAAAATGCTATTTTCAATTTAAAAAAGACAATACAAATGTATTATCCAAAACAGAAAAAAGTTTTTATTCTTTCTATTTTAAAAACAAAAGACTATCAAGCAATTCTGCAAAGTTTAATGCAAGAAGAAAATTCTGCAATTTACTTTTTTACAGATGGAATTAATAAAAACCGATTTGTAGCCAAGGAAGAATTATACAGAGTAGCTAAAAACTATCATAGGGATAATTTATATATAGCTTCTTTAGAAGAGGCTATTACTACTGCTAGAAACCGATTTGAAAAAGAGGTTATTTATATAATAGGTAGTTTCTATGTATATCCAGAAGTATTAGAAATCTTAAAAATAGAAACCATAGAGAAAGGAAAAGAAAAAAATGCAAAAACATAATCAAAAATTATTTTCAAATTTTGATGGTTTACCATTGGCAGTTACTATCATAGCACCAGAAAAAAATGAAAAGTTAAAAGGTATTTTTCAAATTTGTCATGGGATGGCAGAACATCGTAATAGATATATACCATTTATGGAATTTCTAGCAAGTAATGGCTATGTTTGCGTGATACACGACCATAGAGGACATGGAGAAAGTATCAAAAGTAAAGAAGATTTAGGCTATTTTTATGAACTGACAGCAAATGCAATTGTAGAAGATGCGTATCAAATAACACAGTTTATAAAAGAACAATATCCTACATTACCAGTATATTTATTAGGCCATAGTATGGGGTCATTAGTCGTTAGAACTTATTTAAAAAAAGATGACCAGATAATAGATAAGCTGATTGTATGTGGGCCTCCTGCTGAAAATAAAGCAGCTGGTATAGGCATATGGTTAGCTAAGATAATTAGTTATTTTAAAGGAGAACATTATCGTAGTCCGCTTTTACAAAAATTAGCTATTTCTGGCTATGAGAAAAAATTTCAAGAGGAAAGTGCTAATAGCTGGATTGTTTCTCAAAAAGAGGTAGTAAAAGCTTATGATGCAGATGAAAAATGTGGTTTTACTTTTACAGCTAATGGTTTTCTAAATTTATTTACTTTGATGAAAAATACCTATAGCAAGAAAGGTTGGAAAGCTAGTCACTTAGATTTACCTATTTTCTTTATAGCAGGGGCAGAAGACCCTGTTATAGGAAGTCCTACGCAATTTAAAAAAGCACAAGAGTTTCTAAAAAAGATAGGCTATACACAGATACAAGCAAAGCTATATCCAGGGAAAAGACATGAGATTTTAAATGAAGATATTAGGCAGGAGGTTTATGAAGATATTCTTCATTTTCTGCAAGCATACTAACAATATCAGATAGATAAATTAAAATTTGTGTATAAAATAAGTTGAAAGTTGGAAAAGCTAAAGATATAATACAAATAAATTCTAATAAAATAGAATAAAGGAGGAAAACATATGAAAGATTATTTTGGATATACGGGCAAAGTATGCGTTGTTACAGGTGCTGCTTCTGGAATGGGAAAGTCAGCGACGGAAATGTTAGTGGACCTAGGGGCTAAAGTATATGCTTTAGATTGGAATGAAGTGCAAGTAGAAGGAATTGAAAAATTTATACCAGTAGATTTGAGTCAGAAAGATTCTATAGATGAAGCTTTTAAACAAATACCAGAAAAAATAGATTCTTTCTTTGGAATTGCAGGGGTTTCTGGTATTAAAACAGATTTTAATAAAACGGTTACAATTGACTTTATTGCCAATAAATATATATGTGAGACTTATTTATTAAATCGTATGACGGAGGGTAGTGCTATTGCTTTTATTACCTCTACTGGCGGAAATAATTGGGAAAAGGAAGGTAATCAAAAGGAGTATTTACCGTTAATAGAAGTTTCTTCTTGGGAAGAGATGGTATCGACATTGGAAAATATGCAATTAAACACTTTACCAGGTCCTTTAGGATATATGTTTGCAAAAATGGCTATGAATTATTATACCGCTTATTTACAAAAGCTATTTGCTGTAAAACATGTAAGAGTTAATGCCTTGCTTCCTGGCTCTACTAAGACAGGGATGAAAGATGAATTTTCTATGGCTGCTGGTGGAGATGATAAATTACTGCAAGCAACTGGATTTGCAGGACGTTTAGCAGAGTCTAGAGAAATGGGAGAACCAGTGGTTTTCTTAAATAGTAATATGGCTAGCTTCATTTCAGGAGAATTATTAATTGTAGATTATGGTTGTTCGATTATGACACAAGCGAAATTACAAGAAGATTTGATGGGCTCAGTTACTTTTGATAAAATAAAAGCAAACTTTAAAAAATCATAAAAAGTTAGGGGGAAAAAATATGGACTTTGGTGGTTGGAGTACGGGAAGTATCATTACATTAATTTTATGTATTAGTGTAGCTATTATTTGCAGTGGTTTTGTTTTCTATCTTTTAGGTAAAAAGAGCAAAGAAACAAAACAAAAAGAAAATAAAAAATAGAAGCATATACAGATATTCTATGTGGAAATAGAAAAAAGTAATGAAAAAGTAAACATACAATTTAATAAGAAAAGCAAATGGTTAATGGATAATCATTTGCTTTTACTATATTAAAATAATTAGAAATTTTTGTAATTTAAATACTAGCGTATTTACGGATTTCTATTTATGACTTTTTGTATCAAAGTCGACTACAATAAATATAAATCCATGATTTAAATTTTAAATGAATGATTGCGTATTCTATATTTCTTATATTATAATAATTGTAAAATGGTAATTAGAAAGTTGGTTGAAAATGAAAAACTTTGTAAGAAAAGATTTACTATTCTCATTATGTGGTTTAAATTGTTATCTATGTCCAATGTATAATGATAAATATTGTCCGGGATGTGGAGGAGGTTTAGGCAATCAATCATGTATGATTGCCAAATGTAGTCTAGAAAAAGGAAATTTTCAATATTGTTATACCTGTCAACATTTTCCTTGTGAAAGATATAGCCATATAGACGACTATGATTCTTTTATAACCCATCAACATAGAAACA
>CATZDQ010000080.1 GCA_958417695.1 uncultured Clostridiaceae bacterium
CATGTCCACATGCCCTTTTACAAAAGTAGGTTCTTCATCAAATGCTGTTTCTATAAAATTTGCTTCTGGCATACATTTTCTTAAATATTGCATATTACTAATATCACCATATAAATTACAAAACTCTGGAAATAATATTTCTATGGTTTTTGTTTCTTCCATTTTCTTTTCTCCTATCTCTTTTTTTACGCTTCTTTTTGGTCGTCTATCATCTCTTTTTCTTGTTTAATTCTATGTTCTATACGTTCTTTTATTTTATTTTTTAAAGCTATCGCATATAAATCATGTAAAATGAAAATTTTATCAATTCCTTCTAGATTAAGGTCATCCACTAAATCCATTTCATTTCTGACATGGACAATCTTTTCTTTTGGTACGCCTGCCATTTGTAATCTTACATAACCGTCCAAATGTCTAGCACCTGCCATTAGGATTTGTTTAATAGATTCATCATTTAAAAATTCATAGTCTGTATCATATTGCCAAGCTATGTTTTCTGAAGAGTTTGCTGCCTCGTGTAAATCATCTAATAATAAGATAACTGCTTTGTTACCTTTTTCTTTTCTGACATAGTCGAAAACTCTAGAACAGGCAATTGGATTCATTCCTTTTGCTAAATGTGTTACCATTTCTATACCTTCTACTATTTCCTTACTATATCTAGTATCTACAATTTCCTGTTTTCTCAAAGACTGATTAATCACTGTAGGTTCTAACCCTAGTTCTCTTAATAGACTAATGGTTGCTAACATATTATAGATGTTAATAATATTGTTGTTAATTAAATCATATTGTTCTTCTTGCTTCTTAGTTTGCATGGTCATTTTCATATTTTCAAAATCTAAGTTAGTAACATCATAATCTATTTTAGGAGAAGCAAAATGACATTTACTGCAATGGGCTCTTCCTATATGGTTATATCTTACAAAATCATAGACTAATTTACTATCACATTGTGGACAAACAATCATGTCTCTTGCTATGTTATGACAAATATCGGTATCGGTATCTAATCGTTCTATTCCAAAATAAACACGTTCATTTTCCTTTGCTAGACTACTAACAATTAAGTCATCTCCATTTAATACTAATTTGGTTTCTTTTGGTATATGCTTATCTAGAATATCAAATATAAATTCTGTATGTGCATTTCTTTTTAAAGAATCTCTAAATAAATTGGTACATACTAAATAAGTAGGTGTGATATAGGGATATACTTTGACAGCACTTCTTTCATCAATTTCAAATACAGCCATCTCTTTTTTCATCTTTCCTGTTAAAGTAGCATTTTCAATTAAGGTAGAGGCTATTCCTGAATTAATATTGGAACCTAAATGATTATCCATAAAGTCATAGCCATTTTCACGTAATGTATCTTCTATCATATTACATACTGTAGTTTTTCCATTTGTTCCCGTTACGCCTATTATGGTTTGTGGCTTATCTATTCTACCTAAAAAATCTGGACATAAGGTAACTGCTAATTTTCCTGGGAAATAGGTAGCATCTCTTCCTATGACTTTTAAGGCAATCCTTGCTAATTTTGCTAAATATAATACTATAAAAAATCGAATACTCTTTTTCATTTTTCCTCTTTCTCCTTGTTTTTTCATCCTATATAGGGTTATTTTATCGTTATTTACTTAATTTATCAATAGTAATCTTGTAATTTTAAGATTTATTTAAGCTTCCTATGTTAGCATGTTTTCATTTTTATAGCATATACTGCTTTCAGGTGAATGAAATTTATGAAATCTATGATGATTACTAAAAAACATATTTACATACTACTTGGTATTTTGGCTATTTTATTATCTGGCGTTGTCTTTTATCAGATTTATGCTTCTGGTGATGAAGATAGCTGTACAGACTCTTCTAAACCTTTCTTATCTCCTGAGGAAACCTTAGATTTTAGTCTAGTAACTAATTTACAAGACAAGTTAGATGGTCTTTATCATGGAGAAGAAAAAGTGGCATATCTTACTTTTGATGATGGTCCTACTAAAGTGGCTACCCCTAAAATTTTAGATATTCTAAAAGAACAGCAAGTCCAAGGAAGTTTTTTCGTTATTGGTTATCGTGTTAAGGAATTTCCTGCTATTGTAAAAAGAGCTTATGAAGAAGGTAATTTTATTGCTAACCACACTTATTCTCATAAAAATAGTAAACTCTATCAGAGTAGAGATTATTTTATTGAGGAAATTTTAACAACAGATGAAGCTATTTCTGAAGCTATTGAAGTTCCTCATTATCATTCCCATTTATTCCGCTTTCCAAACGGTTCTCATAGCAAAACTTATGCAATTGCTAAGAAAAATTGTAAGCAATACTTAAAAGAAATTGGTTATTGTTATGTAGATTGGAATGCTCTAAATAGTGATTCTTTAAAAAAATACTCTGCTGCACAATTATTACAAAATTTAAAAAAGACTTGTGAAAATAAACAAAGTCTAGTGATATTAATGCATGATACTAGTGATGTTAGCAAGTCCTATACCGCTTTAAATGATTCTATTGTTTACTTAAAAGAGCAAGGTTATACTTTTAAAACCTTTTATGACTTATTTTCTATGACTAGTCACACAGACAAAGAAAGGTAACTATTCAAAAAATGTATAAAAGGATTGTAGTAATTTTTTAACTATGGCAAAACCCCTTTGTCTCACGACAGAGGGGTTAATTAGATGTGATTTGTCAAATGCATCTGACAAAAATTCATTATCAGACAAAGAAGTGTTATCCTAATGAGAAAGTTGGATGTATTTCTCGTTCTTTCTTTCTACGTTTGTCCATCATCTGTACTCCAATATTTAAACCGATAAGAATAGCATCATTAGAAAAATTAAGAAATTTCGCAGTCATTTCACCCTGCTTTAATGCTTGATTTCTCCAGTACTGATATTCCTCATCAGAATAAAATGTTGGCCTTACTGTACAATTCCTCCGTTCAGGGCAATCTGTACAGTACTCATGCAAGAAACAGGTTTGTCCTATAGTCATAATAACTCTCCTTTACAATTTTTTATAGATTATATTATACTATAAATTAACATAAAAATCAAATAAATAATAACAAAAAAACGCAAATTAAACAGATTGTTTTTTGTCTTTCGATTTATTCTTCTTGTTTAATTGCTATTAGAAAAAGAGAGATGTCATTCTCTCTTAAAAACCTTGCTTTCCTACTAAACGATTAAGTGCTTCTTCTATTCCACATAATCTTCTTTCAAAAATCTGATTGTTCATATCATCAATTTGGTTATACTCTTGTAGTTTTGAAATTTTTTTCATCACTACTGCATAATTCTTTTGTATTATATTCTCCGTTTTTTGTTGTTCTTCTTTTATTTCGTTTAAAATTGCGTATATTTCTCCGATTTGGTTGTGCGTGTTTTGGTCATCTTGTTCCATGCCCTCACCTCTTCCTCGAATATTCTATAGTTTATTGTACCATTCTTTCTACCTGGTTTCAACATATTTCAACAAAAATCGTTTTTTATTTTAAAGAATTTTTCCACCACCTAAAACAACATCTCCTATATAAAATACCACTGATTGTCCTGGCGTAATAGCTCTTTGTGGTTCTTCAAAGCTGACTTCTATGCAATCTTTTTCTTTCCATATAATTGTCGCTTTTGCTTCTTTACTGCGGTATCTTACTTTAGCCATTACTTCTAGTTTCTTATTCTTATCTATATCGACTAAAAAGTTTAGACAATTCGCATATAAAGTCTTTTGATACAATTCTTGTTCTTCTCCTACGACAACTTCATTTTTGGCTGTATCTAATCTAAGGACATATAATGGTTTTGGATAACTAATCCCTAAACCTTTTCTTTGTCCAACTGTATAATATATTAAGCCTTTATGTTTTCCTAATACCTTTCCGTTTTGTAATACAATATTGCCTTCTTTTCTTCCCTCTTCTGGCACTAATTGTTTTTCTAAAAAACCAGTATAATTATCATCTGGTATAAAGCATACCTCTTGACTATCTTTCTTGTGAGCAACTGGCAACTGATGCATTTGTGCAATTTCTCTTACTAATTCTTTATCGGTTAATTCTTCTAAAGGAAATAATACTTTTGGCAATACTTCTTTTGGTATACGGTATAAAAAGTAAGTTTGGTCTTTTGCCTCTGCCTTAGCTTTTTTCATGACATAAGCTTGATATTTCTCATCATATTCTATCTTAGCATAATGGCCAGTTGCTATATAGTCACATCCTAGTTCTAATGCTTTTTGATAAAAGGTACCAAATTTTAGATATTGGTTGCATTCAATACAAGGATTGGGTGTTTTAGCACATTGGTAACAATGTATAAAATCTTCAATAACATATTTTTTAAAGTCTTGTTTGCAGTTTAATGTATAATGTGGAATATGTAATGTATCGCAGACTCTTTTAGCATCATGAGTTGCACTAAACGAACAGCAACCGCCTTCCATTTCTTCTTCCTCTTCCCATAATTGCATAGTAGCTCCTATGACTTCATAACCTGCCTCTTGTAATAATACAGCCGCTACAGAGCTATCTACACCACCACTCATACCTAACAAAACGCTTCCCTTTTTCTTATGCTTTCTTTTTTCTTTCCAATTTTCTTTTTCTTCTTCTGTCATAAATGTATAAAAAGGACCAATCATTTTATCTGTATATAAGATACCATCTAAATGGTCTATTTCATGCTCGAAAATTCTAGCTAGCATGCCATCTGCTACTATATGTACCTCTTTACCCTCTTCATTTTTTCCTTCTATCTCGACAATAAAACTTCTAGATACCTCTCCACATACAAAGAAAAAATCTTTACGGGCAACCGATAAACAACCTTCTGTGTCTACCATATTTCCTATTTTTCTTACAATGACTGGATTAATAACTACATATTGTTTCTCTTCGTAATGTACATAAATGATACGTTTCGGTTCTCCTATTTGAATAGCAGAAATTCCTACTCCTTCTGTAGCATCTAAGGTATCTTTCATATCTTGGATAAGTTCTAATATATGTTGGTCTATTTGTTCTACTGTTTTAGATACTTGTCTTATTTGTGGCTCGCTATCTTGTATAATCCTTTTAATGGCCATAAACTACTCCTTTTTTCCTTCTCTTTTATATGAGAAACACATCGTCTTTTTAGGGGAAGACAGATGTGTTTTTGTCGTCTATTGTTATCTATTTTTATAGATAATTTCTCTTTTTTGTTTATTTTATTCTTTCTCCTCAATGACTTGAATATGAAC
Source organism: uncultured Clostridiaceae bacterium (assembly GCA_958417695.1). Lineage (GTDB taxonomy): Bacteria > Bacillota > Clostridia > TANB77 > CAG-508 > UMGS1663. The sequence goes on from CATZDQ010000080.1 coordinate 5,248, forward strand.
TTCCTCCAATTGTTCTTTCGTTACCCTGCTTGGTGCTCCCATTAATACATCTCTTGCTTTTTTATTTTTTGGGAAGGCAATTACTTCTCTTAGGTTTTCTTCATTAGCAAGTAACATCAACATTCTATCCACACCTGGTGCTGCACCGGCATGTGGTGGTGTTCCATATTGGAAGGCATTAAATAAAGCTCCAAATCGACTTTCTACTTCTTGTTCTGTATAGCCTGCTATTTCAAATGCTTTTACCATTAATTCTGGGTCATGATTTCTAACCGCTCCTGAAGCCATTTCATAACCATTGCATACCGCATCAAATTGATAAGCTACAATATCTAATGGGTCTTTCTTCTTTAATGCTTGCATTCCGCCTTGTGGCATAGAAAATGGATTATGATTAAAATCTATTTTTCCTTCGTCTGATAGTTCATACATTGGAAAATCTACAATAAAGCAGAAACGATAAGCTTCTTTTTCAATTAAATCTAATCTTTTTCCTAATTCTATACGAATAAGACCTGCTATTTTTTGTACTACTTCTAGTTTTTCATCTGCTACAAAAAAGATGCTATCTCCTACTTTGGCTTGTAAATGATTTTCTAATTGTTGTTTCATTTCTGGTGTTATAAATTTAGCAATACCACCTACTGGTCCTTCTTCTTCTAATTTCACCCACGCTAACCCTTTTGCTCCTGCTTCTTCTATTGCATAGGTGGTCATATTATCAAAGAATTTTCTGCCTTGGACTGCTCCATTTTCTACAACAATTGCTTTTACAATTTTGCCCTTAAACGCATTAAATTCCGTGTTTGTAAATAGCATACTTGCCTCTTGGATAATTAATGGATTTCTTAAGTCTGGTTTATCTATACCATACGTTTCCATAGCTTCTTTATAGGTAATTCGTCTAAAGGGTCCTTCGTCTACTTTCCAATTTGTAAATTTCTTAAAAGTAGAGGTAAATATTTCTTCTAAAACAGCTAAAACTTCCTCTTGGGTTCCAAAACTCATTTCAAAATCTAATTGGTAGAATTCTCCTGGTGCTCTATCAGCTCTTGGGTCCTCATCTCTAAAGCAAGGTGCTATTTGGAAATATTTATCAAAACCAGATACCATTAATAATTGTTTGAATTGTTGTGGTGCTTGTGGTAATGCATAAAATTCTCCTGGGTGTAATCTACTTGGTACTAGAAAGTCTCTAGCACCTTCTGGTGAAGAATTGGCTAATATAGGTGTTTGGATTTCTGCAAACCCTAATTCATCCATTTTGTCTCTTAGTGCTTTTAGTACTTTAGAACGAAACAATATATTTTGATGGATTTTTTCATTTCTTAAATCCAAAAAACGATATTCTAATCTTAAGTCTTCTTTAACAGCACTAATGTCCGCTTTTTCTGAGTTAACTTCAAAAGGAAGTACATTTTTACATTTTCCTAATACTTCTATTTGTTCTGCATCAATTTCTATCTCTCCTGTAGGGATTTTGGTGTTCTTATTAGAACGTTCTAGCACAGTTCCTTCCACAGATATGACACTTTCTGTTACTAATTGTTTTACTTTTTCTTGTATTTGTGTATTTTTATCAGAAATCACAATTTGTGTAATACCGAATTGATCTCTTAAATCAATAAACTGCATAGAACCTAGGTTACGAATTCTTTGTACCCACCCTGCTAATTTTACAGTTTCTCCTATATGCTTACTATTTAGTTCTCCACATGTATGATTTCTATATTGATTATTCATATTCTATCTCCTTTTGTTATTTTCTAATTTTACTGGTACTATTATAATCCCAAATTGGCTTTGTGTCCAGTTTTTTGATAGATTTTTACGGAAAAAAGCTGTATATGGTTTTGATTTTGGTTATATCCTTTAATAGCAAAACAAAAGTCTAAAAATAAACAAAGAACTTTTCTTAGTATTGAAAAAGTTCTTTGTTTTCTTTTTTCATTGATAATATAATATCATTGTACCATTTCCTGTAAAACCTACATCTTGGCTTGAATATTTGATAGATACTACATTCCCGGAGATACTCATTTGAAAAGAAGTTGCCTTAACGGTATATGGCTCAGACCAGGATGTAATGGATGCTGTTATCAGTGAAGCCTTTGAAACATAATTTTCTAAATTAAA
>CATZDQ010000081.1 GCA_958417695.1 uncultured Clostridiaceae bacterium
CTCCTGCCTTTATATTCATTTTTTGAGGTGCAAAAGGAAGTCCATGGGATAAATCCATCTCTTCTCCTATCGTCTTATCTTTATCAATATCTACTAAAACCAGTTCATTAATACCTCCTCTATTTAACATAGAATAGGCCATACTCATACCTACAAAACCAGTTCCAATCAATACAATTTTTCCTTTTTTAATCTCCATATGTTTTTTCTCCTTTCTATTTATCACTTTTTTAATCACTTATTTTAGACTTTTTTATCGCCTATATTATAACATATCTATTTCCAATTGTTAACTCTATTTTCTTTTTATAAGTAAATGCCTTTTTACTATTTTAGATTATTCTTCTAATAAATAAGCTTCCTGTCTTAATCTTTCTATATATTCACCATATCCTTCTTCTTCCATCTTTTCTATAGGTATAAAACGAAGTGCTGCACTATTGATGCAATATCTAAGACCACCTTTTGTTTTTGGTCCATCATCAAATACATGTCCTAAATGCGAATCTGCATACTTACTTCTTACCTCTGTTCTGAACATCCCATGTGAAGTATCTGTCTTTTCTGTCACAGCTTCTTTTTGAATTGGTTTTGAAAAGCTAGGCCATCCACATCCTGATTCAAATTTATCTGTTGAAAAAAACAGCGGTTCTCCACTAACAATATCTACGTAAATACCCAAATCAAATCTATCATAATACGCATTTAAAAAAGGAGGTTCTGTTCCATTTTCTTGTGTAACATGGTATTGTAAATCTGTCAATTTATTCTTTTTTTCCTCTTGGTTTTCCATTATATTTTCTCCTAACATCTTTTTTCTGTACTATTTTATGTAGAAAACTGATTTATATACTCTAATTTTTTTACTCAAGGCTATTGCTTTACATAATTTCCATATTATGTTATAATATTACTATATATTTTTTCCACCAGATTGCTTTTACTTTCGCAACTGGAAGAATAAAAAAGAACCTTGAAAACCAAATAAAAAAGGAGAAAAAACATGAAAGAAAAGATTAATTTATTTATCCAAAAAAGTATTTCTATTCCTAAAGAACATCGGAAGAGATTTGTGATAACTATACTGTGCTACTTCTTAGCACTTTTAATTATCATGGTAATACTCTTTCAGCCTCATTTCATTTATAAGACCAGAATATCCGAGAAGACATCTACCCACTATTCATCTGATTCTTCATACAGAAAATCAAATATCACTTCTACAGTTGATTATGCATCTGATTCTGATTTCTTATATTTATTGGAACATTATACTTATAAGTTGGGGCTCCAGCTTTCACCAGAATGCATCAGAAACATTCAGTATCAGTTTCAGATTACGAATTCAAATGCTTTTCATGCTGGTAAATATTCTGTTTATCTGGATGATAATAGAATGCTCTGTATAGAGTTTAACAATCATATCTACATAACTAATTATTTTTGTATAGACCGTCCTATTAGAAATGTCATTCTTAATGATTCGGAATACCCTGATAATCTTACCGCTATTACTGAATTTCTAGATGATTGTACACCATATTGGATTGTAGATATTTCTATACAAAAAGACTTGGTTAAAGCATTACAAGCTAATCATTGTCAATATGTAGACAGTAGTTGTTGGTATGATGATACAGCATGGCTTAATGAAAGTATCGATGCATTGGATAATACAACTAATATCTCTATTAATCATTCTAACTACTACTTTTCTTACAATAACTCTTCACTCTGTCTAGAGGGAAATAATCTAGTTTGTTATTCTTTAGGAGAAAAACTTTATTTTATAAATTTTCCCCATGCTAGTTCTATACTTTCTGTTACTGATAAGTATATTCTCTTTAATACTACTTTTGGTTACACAGGAAGCTATGATTTGATTAGGGAAACTTTCCTCTTTAGTATAACCCCTATATGGGAAAACCATGATAGTAAAATCTTATATACAACCCTTGGAGAGGATGGTTTGCTCTATCTTAGAATAAAGGACTTTTCTAGTGGAGAAATTTATGCTAATGTAGCTAACATCGGTTTTTCGTTTATCTCCTTTGATGGTCAGATTTGTCATAATACATTATCTGATGGCTCTAGCCAACAATATTTCTTGGATTGGGATACTTGTAAACTTATTGAGCAATAAGTTCTTTTTAAAGAGGGAACCGATTTAGGTCCCCTCTTTTTTTCTTTTTATATATACTATATTTTTATCTTGTATGCTTATATTTTTCGTATCTTTAGTTCTTCTCCATATAACTTATATATCATATTTCTCCTTCTTAGAATAATGGGTATGTAAATATTTATGTGCTATATGACTACCTGGTTTTTCTAAAAACTCACGATAAATCATTTGAACAGTCGGATTTTCGTGGGACTTTCTAATAGTACTTCCCTCATCAATTGCATATAGAGCATCTGCTCTAGCCTTTCTAACATCCATAGAAGCACGTATCTTTGAACTCTTGATAGGTTGACCACCACCCATCACACAGCCACCAGGACAAGCCATAATTTCTACAAAATGATATGGTGCTTTTCCAGTTTTAATTTGTTCCATAATCTTTCTAGCATTCGCTAAGCCACTAGCTACTGCCACTTTGATTTCCTTACCAGCCATTTGTATAGTAGCTTCTTTAATTCCTTTTTCTCCTCTAACTTCTGTGTAAGTAAATTTCTCTAAATCTTTGCCTTCTAAGGTATCTGCTGCTGTTCTTAAAGCCGCTTCCATCACACCACCTGTTGTACCAAATATCGCACCAGCACCAGTTGCCTCTCCCATAGGGTCATCAAACAAACTATCTTCTAACTGATTAAAATTAATATTTGCTTGTCTAATCATTCTAGCAAGTTCTCTAGTAGTTAGAACATAATCGACATCACGAACACCATCTACTTGCATCTCTTCTCTAGATACTTCATATTTTTTAGCAATACATGGCATAATCGAAACCACACAAATTCTATCTGGTGAAATTCCTTGTTTTTTAGCCAAATAAGATTTTAATAAAGCACCAAACATTTGATTAGGAGATTTACAAGTAGACAAATGTTCTAATAAATCTGGATAATTTTTTTCTGCAAAACGAACCCATCCGGGACTGCAAGAAGTAATCATAGGTAATATACCACCATTTTGCACTCTTTCTATAAATTCATTAGCTTCCTCCATAATGGTAAAATCAGCACCGGTATTGGTATCAAATACTTTATCAAACCCCATTTGCTTTAACGCAGATACCATCTTGCCTTTTACATTCGTACCAATAGGAAGACCAAATTCCTCCCCTAAAGCCACTCTAACTGCAGGAGCAGTTTGCACTACAACATAAGTTTGCTCATCCTTTAATTTTTCCCAAACATCTTCAATATATTCTTTTTCTTTTAATGCACCTGTTGGACAACTTTCTATACATTGGCCACAAAATGTACAATCTACATCATTTAAACTATGGTCATAAGTTGTCGAAATACAAGAATCAAAACCCCTATTTATACAATCAATAGCCCCGATTTGTTGGACATTTTTACAGGTCGCTACACATCTTCTACATAAAATACATTTATTAAAATCTCTAACAATAGCAGGTGATTTATCATCAATTAGATGTTCACTCATTTTTCCTTCATATTCTACCTTTTGTACATTAAATTTAATAGCTAAGGCTTGTAATTCACAATTACCAGAACGACTACAGGTTAGACAATCTTTATGATGATTAGAAAGAATTAAATCTAAAATAACCTTTCTAGCCTCTAATACCTCTGGAGAATGCGTTTTAACCACCATTCCCTCTTCTACGGTCTGAATACAAGAAGTAGCAAAACCTTTTCTACCTTCTACCTCCACGATACACATTCTACAGTCTCCTACTTCATTAATGTCTTTTAAAAAACATAATGTTGGAATATCAATACCGTTTTGCCTAGCAGCCTCTAAAATCGTAGTTCCTTTTTTAACTTCTACTTTTTTATTATCAATCGTTAGTGTTATTTTCTCTACTGGTTCCATTTTTTTATCTCCTTTCCTTTACATTCCTTTTCCCTTATATCGTCTCTTTTTCAATAGCATGGAAAGGACATTTATCTGCACAAGTACCACACTTAATGCAAATTTTTTGGTCAATCACATGTGGTGTCTTTACCTCCCCTGTAATTGCACCAACAGGGCAATTTTTCTTACATAATCCACAACCTCTACACAAGTCAGGATTAATTTTTAAACTACATAGTGCTTTACAGTAACCGGCTCTACATTTATGATAAGAAACATGTTCTACATACTCGTCTCTAAAATACTTTAAAGTACTCAGTACAGGATTTGGTGCTGTTTGCCCCAATCCACAAATAGCCGATTTTTTAATACTATTGGCTAGTTTTTCTAACTTAACAATATCTCTTTCTTCTGCTTTTCCGCTCACACATTCTTTCTAAAATTTCTAACATTCTCTTCGTACCAATTCTACAAGGTGTACATTTACCACAACTCTCACTCACTGTAAAGTCTAAATAAAATCTAGCAATATCTACCATACATTTTGTCTCATCCATAACAATTAAACCACCAGACCCCATCATAGAGCCAATTTCCGCTAAAGATTCATAATCAATGGGTGTATCTAAATGCTCAGCAGGAATACAACCACCAGAAGGCCCTCCTGTTTGAGCTGCTTTAAACTTTCGATTATTAGGAATTCCCCCACCTATATCAAAAACAATCTCTCTTAAAGTAGTTCCCATTGGGACTTCTACTAGCCCTACATTATTAACATTTCCACCTAACGCAAATACCTTAGTCCCTTTTGATTTTTCTGTTCCAATACTAGCATACCACTTTGCACCATTTAAAATAATTCTAGTTACATTGGCTAAAGTCTCTACATTATTAATAACCGTTGGTTTTCCAAACAACCCTTTACTTGCAGGATAAGGTGGCTTTACCCTAGGCTGTCCTCTTTTTCCCTCTATAGATTCTAGCAAAGCTGTCTCTTCACCACATACAAACGCACCAGCTCCTAAACGAATATCTATATCAAAGCAAAAATCTGTATCAAAAATATGCTCACCTAATAATCCATATTCTCTAGCCTGCTGAATCGCTACTTTTAATCTTTGCACCGCTATCGGATATTCGGCTCTTACATAAATGTATCCTTGAGACGCACCAATCGCATAACCAGCAATTGCCATAGCTTCTAATACACTATGTGGGTCTCCCTCCAAAATACTTCTATCCATGAATGCACCAGGGTCTCCCTCGTCCGCATTGCAAACAATATATTTTTGGTCAGCTATCTCTTGTCTAGCAAAACTCCACTTTTTACCAGTAGGAAAACCTGCACCTCCACGACCTCTTAAACCAGACTGACTAATTTCTTCTATTACCTCTTGACTAGACATCGTATTTAATACTTTTTCTAAAGCCTTGTACCCATCAAAAGCAATATACTCATCAATTTCTTCTGGGTCTATCACACCACAATTTTTTAAAGCAATTCTCTTTTGTTTTTTATAGAAATTTAACTCATCTAACTGTTTAACAACCGTTCCATCTACATCCTTACACAACAATCTTTCTACTCTTTTACCACCTAAAATATGCGTATGTATAATTTCTTCACAATCTTCTGGTTTTACTTGTGCATAAAACGTATCTTCCGGTCTAATAATCACAATCGGACCTTTTGCACAAAGCCCAAAACAACCAGTTTGTATCACACGTACATTTGGAATATGTTCTTCTTCGATAATTCTTCTCAAATTTTCAATAATTTTAGGAGATTTAGAAGAAGTACAACCAGTTCCATGACATACTAAAATATGTTTTTCAATACCAATTACCTCACGATTCACACGTAAGTCCAAAGCTTCTCTTTTTTGTTTTCTAATCTCTTGTATCTGTTCTATTGTTTTCATAGCGTTCTTCCTTTCTTTGCCAAAAGGGACGTTCCTTTTTGGCAATTAGCTATTTTATTCTTTCATATAACGGTCAATTACTTCATCTAACTGTTTAACCGTTGCTTTTCCATAAACTTCCTCATTTACCATAAACACAGGTGCTAATCCACAAGCACCCACACACCTAACCTCATCTATAGAAAACTTTCCATCTGGTGTCACTTCTCCTGCACCAATACCTAGTCTTTCCTTTGCTCTATCTAATAAACTTTGAGAACCTTTTACAAAACACGCTGTTCCTAAACAAATGGATAAATTATATTTTCCTTTTGGTTGTAAAGTAAAACGAGAATAAAATGTAATGACTCCATAAATTTCTGCCATTGGGATATTGAAATATTCAGAAATCTCTATTTGTGCTTGTTTGGGAATATAACCATATTTTTCTTGAATATCATTTAATACAGCTATTAAACGGTCTTTCTGAGTTGGATAGTTTTGTAAGATTTTCTTCGTTTCTTCTCTTACTTTTACATCCATACAATTCATTTTTTCTTCCATGCTTTTCCTCTCTTTCCTTTTTCTATATTTACGCGCTTCTCTCTTTCTTCATGACACTTTCATTATAGCAAACCTCCTTTTTTTTAGCAACGATTTTTGTCGTATTTTAGGAGAAAGAAAAACAGATTAGAATTTTTATTTTTCTAACCTGTTTTATAATAGTTTCTTTATCAGTACATTTTCATTTCTAATTTACTTTTCCATCTCTTTATTTAATTTTATTCTAGGACACCAATAGTACTGTACGAAATCCAGTAGTAAACGTGCTACCACCATCATGGCAGCTAAAAGAGAAGAAACCAGCATTGGGGCCAACCCATAAAGTACCTCCATAAAAAGAAAATGTGCTGTTTAACCCTGGGTAAGATGAATAGTCGCTATGCCAAGATGTACTTCCAGTTCCAGCCAGAGAAGTTTCTCGAATACTATCTCCGTATATTAAAGTATTCTTTTTGTAATTATTGGTACTAGCTGTGCTTGAATTCGTACTATTACTAACTATACTTGTATTATCTGTAGTATTATCAAATGGATAAGTTGTCGTATATTTAGTATTTGCTGTCTTTAATATTGTATTATCATAAGTTATACTACCACCAGATATTTTTAAGTTACTATTTTCATTAGCTATATAAGCTGCTGTTCTCTCCCATAAACCTCCACTTAAATCATAAATTCCATAAATAGTTCCACTGCTACTTGCACTGCAGCCATTCATTTGGTCCCAAGTATACACGCCATTATTAGCAGTATTTCCTGCAGTTCCATTAATATTCTCCATTGTTCTAATAGTTTCTCCTGCGCTAGTAGAACCTGTTGTACAACCTGTTACAGCATAGACACTATCTACACCTGATTTTC
>CATZDQ010000082.1 GCA_958417695.1 uncultured Clostridiaceae bacterium
CATATTTCCAAATACCATTTCTTGAATATTAACAGCCGTTCCCCAGCTTCCTGGAATATCATTTAATCTTCTATACGTAATTGCTCTAGCATTGTTCCAAGATCTAAATACAGCTTTGATACCTTCCATTAATTGTACAACTGGGTCAGATGGGAAATCTTCTCCTTTTGCATTTTTATATACTTCTTTGAATTTAACAACTAATTCTTTTAAATCTTCTGCTGTTAATTCTGTGTCTAATTTAACACCTTTTGCTGCTTTCATTTCATCTATAATCTTTTCAAAGAAAGGCTTTGGTATTTCCATTACAACATCACTAAACATTTGAATAAATCTTCTATAGCTATCATAAGCAAATCTTTCATTTTTAGCTGCTAATGTAGCTAAAACTTCTTCATTCAAACCTAAGTTTAATACAGTATCCATCATACCTGGCATAGATGCTCTAGCACCAGATCTTACAGATACTAATAATGGATTTTGTGTATCTCCGAATTTTTTACCAGTGATTTCTTCTAATTTCTTTAGAGCTTCAAATATTTGGTCTTCAATCTCTTTAGAAATTTTCTCACCATCTTCATAATATTTTGTACAAGCTTCTGTTGATACTGTGAATCCTTGTGGAATTGGTAACCCTAAATTTGTCATTTCTGCAAGGTTTGCTCCTTTTCCACCTAGTAGTTCACGCATGTTTGCGTTTCCTTCACTAAAAAGGTACACATACTTTTGACTCATAAATAAAACCTCCTTATTTTATGTGTGTCTTAACTTTATATATTTTTGTTAAAACTCCTTAGTCTTGTCCCACTGGAAAATTTTACTTGTTTTCCAATGACCTCCTTATTATATCCATAATTTATAGAAAAGTAAAGATATTTTTAGTAATTTATATGGATTTTTTCTTTGCTACTCTAAGTTCTTCGAAATCTTTACAAACAAGACATTTTATTATATAATCTTTTTATTAACATAAAAAAGAAAGAGAGGTTTATTTTTATGAAACGCATCCTTTATGAAAGCGATGAAATTATTTGTTTTCAGATACAATTTTCTAAGAATCGGGACTACATTGTAGAAATCACTGGTTCTTCTACTGGTGACCCACTTCCCACTTCTTTAGATACCCATTATACCGGATATGCCTATAATGTTGTTAAAATCTTAACAAAAACACAAAGTCATATTCGGCATTTACTGCATTTCCCTTGCAGCACCTCGCAATGTCATGGTATTCCTACTGTAGGTAAAGATATATCTACTTTTTTGAATGCATTAAACGTAAACAAGCTTTTTCTTATAGGGCATTCTAAAGGTGGTATAGAACTCTTGTCTGCACTCATGAGCTTGGTCATAGTTCCACAGCAGATTATAACGGTTTCAGTGCCTGCCAGTGGTACACTCTCTGCAAATAAAGAAAGAGCAGAAGTCCAGTTAAACAGTCTAGAGAAACTTTTTTACAGGCTTACTTTTAGTAATAATCCCTTAGACCAAGCCATCTCTAGAGCTACGGTTTTGGAAGATTCAGGAATTGATATGGAATTTATCTGGAAAAAATACGGGCACCTTATGACTAACCTGATTAGTCAGTGCCCTAGGGGTTGCCACATACAATCCCCTGCGGATTTAGTTTGCTGGTATCTATGGCGTTACAAGGATTTACGGTTGTCATCAACAGATTCTTTGGGAAATGACGGGATTGTAACCATATCTTCCCAGAAAATTCCCTATATAAAAAATCATTACATATCCGCGTTTCATTCATCTTCTCTGGATGTTGCTAGAGAAGAATTAAAGAAATTTCTGTAAACCAAATCTTTTTAAGGGATACCTTCTTTTAGGTATCCCTTCGTCTTTTTATTTTCTTACATAATTACTAAAAATCAATGTCTTCTTTACGATATTGCTCTGGTTTTAAACCAAATCGACTGCTCATATAATCTAATATGCATATCATAAGTGCTAAAAACGCTAAACCACATAATAAGAAGGTTACTGAAGCATTCGTATGGTCTAATAAAACACTACCTCCTAGGGCCAACATACTTGAAAGAATAGCTCCCACAAATTCATAAGTAAACGTAATTTGATTTCTCTTTTCCGGTTTAGTAAAATTCTTACCGTATTTTTCTTCTAAAATATACCAGTTAGAAGTACATATATATTGAAAAGTATATAACAATAATACAATTGGAACCACCATTTGATTCGTTACATTTAATGTTACTGCACCAATGGCTATACAAGCTAAAATATAGGTTAAAGATAAGACTGTTAAAGAACGATTTTTAAATTTCTTCTCAATTCTTTCTTTTAGTCGAATAGAAATACCACCAATAAAAATTAAAATAGCAAAAATGGCAGAGAATTGTTCTGGGCCAATTCCTAAATCAGTGAGTAAATCTCCTCTACAAGTATCTACAATGGTAATGATTCCTGTAAAAACAGCACCAAATAAAATGAAAGATTTCATTCTTTTAACTTTTAAAATAATATGACAAGATTGTTTTAAATCTTTTGTATAAGCTTTTAAGGTTTTCCATAAGTTCGTTTTTACCTTCGTTGTTTCTACAGGATATACCTCCTCAAACTGAAAGGCTAATATCATAGATATCACGGCAAAAAGTAAACAAATTAGTATTGGTAAATAATTATGGATGACAAATAGGTAACCTGCTAATAAAGAGGCTATCCCGTCAAATAAATAGTAAAGGCTTCCTCTCTTTGCTTCTAATTTAGAATATAAACCATCTCCCCCTTTGGTAGCTACTGAGTCATATAGTAAATTAGATTCTGCTATAGATTTCATATTATAACCTAAAGCAAAAATAAGGTTAGCTAAAATGATACTAATCATACCAGGTAGTACCATTAAACAAATTAAAAATAAAACAATTAGCGTATTACCAATGATTATTCCCTTTTTCCTACCTAATAAATCTGTGATGGTAACAGCAGGTATATACATGACAATTATAAAAATTTGGTAAAGTGCACTAGTAATTAAGACCTCTGATGCACTTATCTGTTTTGTTATGGTATAAAATAAAAACTCAATAGAATAAAAGCATAATAAATCCCAAGATAACATCTTATAAAAGGGATATAATTTCGCATTTTGTCTCCTAATCGCCTTTTTTGTTCTTTTTCTTTTATCTTTTTTCTTCTCTTGTATGACCATTTCTATTTTTCCTTTTTTCTTTTTTTAAATCCTTTTATACTATATACCAGTCCTTGATTTTATGCAATCTTGTTTTTAGGGTATTAGATATCTCTTTTACATAAAAGTAAGAGAAAGTATGACACTTTCCCCATTCTTTTTTTACTTTAAATCTTTTTTTCTATCTAAAACTTAATTTTTTCTGTAATATAATTTTCTAATTCATCTATCTTTATTCTAACTTGCTCCATAGTATCTCTATCCCTTACCGTTACAGATTCATCTTCTAAAGTATCAAAATCAATTGTCACACAATATGGTGTACCTATTTCATCTTCTCTTCTATAACGTTTGCCAATAGAACCTGCTTCATCATAATCACACATAAAAGATTTTGCAAGTTTGTCATATACTTCTTGTGCTTTCTGGCTTAGTTTTTTAGATAGCGGAAGTATAGCTACTTTATATGGTGCTAATGCTGGATGTAAGTGTAATACCGTTCTTATATCTCCTTCTGCGATTTCTTCTTCTTCATAACTATTACATAAGAACATTAACATTAATCTATCGGTTCCTACCGCTGGTTCTACACAATAAGGAATATATTTTTCATTTGTCTCTGGGTCTGTATAATACATATCTTCACCAGAGGCTTCCATATGTCTAGATAAATCATAGTCTGTTCTATCTGCAATCCCCCATAATTCTCCCCAGCCAAATGGGAATAAAAATTCAATATCGGTGGTACCTTTGCTATAAAAACTTAGTTCTTCTGGTGTATGGTCTCTTAAACGAAGACTTTCTTCTTTGACACCTAAATTTAAAAGCCAATTTTTACAAAAACTTCTCCAATATTCAAACCATTCCATGTCTGTACCAGGTTTGCAGAAAAATTCTAATTCCATTTGTTCAAATTCACGTGTTCTAAAAATAAAGTTTCCTGGTGTAATTTCATTTCTAAAAGATTTTCCCTGTTGTCCAATACCCATTGGCAATTTTCTTCTAGTGGTTCTTAGTACATTCTTAAAGTTTACAAACATACCTTGTGCTGTCTCTGGTCTTAAATAAATTTCTGCTTTAGCATCCTCGGTTACACCTTGGAAAGTTTTAAACATCATATTAAATTGACGTATATCGGTAAAATTTAATTTTCCACAATTAGGACAAACAATCTGATTTTCTTGAATATAAGCAAGTGTTTGTTCATTACTCCAACCATCTGCTACAACATCTTTTCCATTTTTAGTAGCCCATTCTTCTATTAATTTATCTGCTCTATGTCTTGTTTTACATTCCTTACAATCGATTAGCGGGTCTGTAAAGCCTCCTACATGACCAGTTGTAACCCATACTTGTGGGTTCATTAAAATAGCCGCATCAATAGCTACATTATACTTATTTTCTTGTACAAATTTTTTCATCCATGCTTTTTTTACATTATTTTTTAACTCTACGCCTAAAGGTCCATAGTCCCAAGCATTGGCTAATCCTCCATAAATTTCTGAGCCAGGATATACAAATCCTCTAGACTTGCATAGTGCCACAATTTTTTCCATTGTTTTTTCTCCCATAACTAATTCCTCCTTTAATTTCTTTTTACATCAAAAAAACTTTCGTCTTCTCTAGCTAACTGCTAGGGACGAAAGTTTTATTTTCCGCGGTTCCACCCTAATTGATAATAGAGCTTTTGCTTTATCATCCACTTTATTTGTAATATGCTCCAAAGCTCCCCTGATACATTTATGATTAGCTTTCACCATTTGCTAACTCTCTTTTACATAAATTTTTATCATTTTTCTTTTTCTACGCATGTATATTTTCTTTGATTATTGTAACAACATTTTTTTTAAATGTCAATAGTCCTTTTGAGGTATTATATGCAAACTAACAAAAGTTATCCACAGCCTTTTCTCTTTTCTACCATTTTTTGATTATTACAAAGAGATTACTATATAACAAATAGAAGCATAGTAGATTTTGTCGCAAATTGCGAACTATGACAAATAAATGACAAAAACAGCTGTTTTCAATCGTTTTATTACAAATAAGTTTCATTTCCATGTCAGAAAAATGGATTATGTTTCCTCGATTTGTCATAATTTACGTTTTCCACAGTTTAAAATAATATGTGGATAATGTGGATAACCCTGTTGATAACCATGTAGCAAGGGTTTCCGTTCACAGTTTGTTCACAATTGATTTTCGTTATGTTTTTATGAAAACTTATCTATTATTGGTATAATAATTATGGTTACTTTTATTTTTCTTTATGCTTTTCCATATAATGCCAAGAATCTCGGCACATATCTTCTAATGTTTTTTCTGCTTGCCAACCTAACTCTTCTTTTGCTTTTTTAGGGTTTGAATAACAAGTAGCAATATCCCCTTCTCTTCTAGGTGCTATACGGTAGGCTACTTGCTTTCTAGTTGTCTTTTCAAAAGCTTTTACCATATCTAATACACTATAGCCAGTTCCTGTTCCCAAATTATATATAAATAACCCTTGTCTTTCTTTTCTTAACTTCTCAATTGCTTTTAAATGGCCTTTTGCTAAATCCACCACATGAATATAATCTCTAACCCCTGTACCATCTGGCGTATCATAATCATTGCCAAAAACAGATAATTCTTATAGTGTACCTGCCGCTACTCTAGCTACATAAGGCATTAAATTGTTAGGAACCCCTTGTGGTTCTTCTCCAATTAATCCACTTTCATGTGCTCCTACGGGATTAAAATAGCGAAGGATAGCAATAGACCAACTAGGGTCACTCTTATAAACATCTTGTAAAATTTGTTCTATAAATAATTTAGATGTGCCATAAGGATTGGTTGTTCCACCTACTTTGCAATCCTCTGTAATCGGGATTTGCTCTGGGTCGCCATATACGGTTGCAGAAGAACTAAATACAAATTCTTTTACTTGGTGCTTTTGCATAACTTCTAATAAAGTCAAAGCCCCTGTTACATTATTTTGGTAATACATCACTGGTTTTTGTACAGATTCTCCGACTGCTTTATAACCTGCGAAATTGATAACACTTGTAATATCTGGATTTTCTATGAATACCTTTTCTAACGCTTGTTTATCTAAATAATTTACTTCATAAAATTTAAACTCTTTGCCTGTAATGGTTTTGATTGCTTCTAATACACTTGGTTTACTATTTGAAAAATTATCTAAGATAATTACTTTTTCTCCTTGTTCTAATAGTTCTACGACAGTATGGCTTCCTATATAGCCTGCTCCTCCTGTTACTAAAATAGACATGTCCTTTACCTCCTATTTTTTATTTTCCTCATTATAACGTATCTATCATATTTATACAAGTATGCATTAGTATTCTTCCTATTTTACATTATACTCCTTACTATCGTTTCTATTAAGGATTATTTAAATAGATTTCATATTTTTCCTAACGACTTTTATAAATTTCTATAAAAGTCTATAAAATTACTTGCTTTTTTATTCTATTTCATGTATATTAGTTACAGTATTTTTTGTTACCGGATAGCTCATGGTGGAGCGGCTGCCTTTTAAGTAGCAGGGGAAGGTTCGATTCCTTCCATCCGGTTGATAAGAAGAGGATGAAACTCATCCTCTTCTTTACTTTTCATAAATCTTTTGATAAATCTTATAATCTCTAACAATCTTTCTAACGTAGTTATTAGTTTCTTTATAGGGAATGTTTTCAATATCAGAACCATCTGCTTTTATGATACCTTTTTTTATCCATTCATCTACATTACCAATTCCTGCATTGTAAGCAGTCAAAGCTAACAATTCATTACCATGGTAACGCTCTTTTAAATGGGCAAAATAACTAGTACCAATTTTGATATTCATTTCTGGATTAAACAGTGCTTCTTTTACAGAAAGTTCTTCTCCTATATTCTGGGCAGCTTCTGTTGCTGTACTTTCCATTAATTGCATTAGACCTACCGCTCCACTACTAGAGACCACATTTTTATCAAAGTTACTCTCTGCTTTAATAATGGCAAAAGTTAGTAGTGGGTCAATTTCATTTTCCACAGAATAGGTATAAACATATTCTGCATACTTTTTAGGATATATCTTTTCTAAGATTATATTTTGTACTTT
>CATZDQ010000083.1 GCA_958417695.1 uncultured Clostridiaceae bacterium
AAGCACCTCTTTTGAAATATTGGTGTGCCAGAAGGGAATTGAACCCCCGACCTGCAGTTTAGGAAACTGTCGCTCTATCCTACTGAGCTACTGGCACATTTTTCTCTGATAGCTTTTTTATTTTATCACAGTATTTTTTATTTTGCAACAGAGGATTTCTATCCTTTATTCGTTTTTATATTTATTTTGCTTATTAACTATCTATTTTCTTTTGCCTCCCTATGTGTTATACTATTACTATAAAAGTAAGGAGGAAGTCATGCAAAGAATTCTAAGCTATATGCGTAAAGCTATAAAAGATTACAATATGATTGAAGATGGTGATAAAATTGCTGTTTGTTTATCTGGTGGAAAAGATTCTATTACTATGCTATTGGGATTAAAACAATTACAACGTTTTTATAACAAAACGTTTGATATTGTTGCTGTTAGTGTTAACCCCGGTTTTTCTTTTTTTGACGTTTCTTTCTTGCAGAAAACTTGTGATGAAATTGATGTCCCTCTTATTGTTGAAAATAGTAATATAAAAGAAATTGTTTTTGATATTCGTAAAGAAAAACGTCCTTGCTCCCTATGTGCAAATATCCGTAGAGGCATTTTAAATTCTGTTGCTATTAGAGAGGGTTGTAATAAGATTGCACTTGGTCATAATGAAGATGATGTGCTTGAAACCTTTATGATGAACTTATTTCTAACTGGTGCTTTTTCTACTTTTGGTCCTTCTACCTATATGGACCGTTCTAAAATTACCGTTATTAGACCTCTCATTTATGCACCAGAAAAAGAGATTAAAAAATTTGTAAAACGAGAAAATATTACGGTTATGAAGAAAAATTGTCCTATGGACGGCATTTCTAAAAGAGAATATATGAAAGATTTGCTTTTCAAACTTAGTACAGATATTCCTATGGTTAGAGCAAATCTTATAGGTGTCATTAAAAGAAATCATATAAAAGGATGGCATGAATAAAGACAATTACACAAATGTAATTGTCTTTATTATTTTACAGTTTTAAACTCTTTTTTATTTCTTCTATTTTTTCTTCTGCATCTTGCATGGATGTTCCTTTTACCCCTATATAATATTTAATTTTGGGTTCTGTTCCTGATGGTCTTACACAACACCAAGCATTATTTTCTAATTCATAATATAACACATTTGATTTTGGCAGTCCAGTTTCTACTATGCTACCTGAATGACAATCTAAAATTATATTTTTTTCATAATCTCTAATTCTTTCAACTGTATAATGCCCTAATTGTTTTGGTGGACTTTCTCTTAGAGATTTCAAAATTTGTTGTATCTTTTCTGCACCATCTATACCTTCTAATGTAACTTGCATAATATCTTCTTTATAATAACCATACTTTTCATACAAACAAATCATTTGGTCCCACAAAGTCTTTCCTTGCTCTTTATAATATGCTGCAGCTTCGCATAATAACATAACGGCAACTACGGCATCTTTATCTCTAGCATGTGTCCCTGCTAGGCAACCATAACTTTCTTCATATCCGAATAAAAACGTATAGTTTTGTTTTTCTTCAAATTCTTTAATTTTCTCTCCAATATATTTAAATCCTGTTAGAACTTCAATTAAAGTTACATCATAAGCTTTTGTAATTTCATTAGCCATAGTAGAAGATACAATACTTTTAATGATAGCGCCATTTTTTGGCAGATTTTGTTTTTGTTTTCTTTGTGATAAGATATATTCTGCAATTAATAAAGCTGACATATTTCCTGTAAATGCTTTATATTCACCTGTTTTTGCATCTTTTGCATAAACGCCTAATCTATCGGCGTCTGGGTCAGTGGCTAATATAATTTCCGCATTTTTTTCTTTTGCCAATTGTAACGCTAATGCAAAAGCCTTTTTATCTTCTGGATTCGGATAATTAACCGTAGGGAAATCACCATCTGGTTCTTCTTGTTCTTTTACTATTTGGACATTGGTAAAACCAATTTCTTTTAAAATTCTCTGAACAGGTTTATTTCCTGCCCCATGTAGTGGCGTATAGACAATACACATATCTTTTTGTTTCTTTATAATTTCTGGATTTAAACTCTGTTTTTTTAATTCTGCCATATACGCATCATCTATTTGTGTTCCTATAGCGATATATAAATTTTCCTTGACTGCTTTTTCCTTCGTCGTTGTCCTTATTACTGTATAATCTTCTATTGCATTTACTTCTTCAATAATACTTTTATCCTTTGGTGCTGTAATTTGTGCACCGTCTTCCCAATATACTTTATATCCATTATAATTTGCTGGATTATGACTAGCTGTTATCATAACACCTGCTATACAGCCTAACTTTCTTACGGCATAAGACAATTCCGGAACTGGTCTAAGACTTTCAAATACATAAGCTTTTATACCATTTGCCGCAAAACATAGGGCTGCAATTTCACTAAATTCTTTAGACATATGCCTAGAATCATAACTAATCACAACACCTTTTGCTTCTTCCTGCTCTTTTTTTATAAAGTTTGCTAACCCTTGTGAAGCTTTTCCTACAGTATATCGATTCATTCTGTTCGTTCCAGCACCTAATATTCCTCTTAATCCTGCTGTTCCGAACTCTAAATTTTTATAAAATCGCTCTTTTATTTCCTCTTCATTCTGTTCTATTTGTTTTAACTCTCGTCTTGTTTGTTCATCAAAGAATGGATTTTCTAGCCATTCTTTATAATTTTTCATGAATGGTTCCATTGCTTCCTCCTTTTTATTTGTGTTTACTCTTCTACAATTCCATAAAAGTTTTTATATAATTGTCTTGCTGTCTCTGGACTATCCACACCTTCTGCATTTTTTACAGGTGCAAATTCCTCTTCTCTTTTTACTCGCATAATGGCCATATCCTCTAAACTCTCAAATGCATCAAATAAGAACGCTTCAAACTTATAGGCATTTGGTTTTTCAGGCTTTATTACTTGTCCATCTTTATCTTGATATTCTATTTTTTTATGTGCACTATGATAAGGAAGCTTATCTTTACTAATCTCCTCTATGGCTTTTATATTAAAAATATTACATAAAATATGGGATTCTCCATATTTTATGTCTCCATTCTCACTTTTTTCTTCTGCCATCTCTTTAGATATTTCTGTATATTCAATAACACTAGGTTTTCCATTTCTTTTGCAAAAAACACCAACATGTTCTTCTGGACAAGCTTTTACTACACTTTTACCACCTGCTAGCACTTTTTTATCTATGCAAAGTCCTACAAAAATAGGGTCTACCATTTTGACTAATACATTATCTACGCCACCAATAAATGCCCATTCAATTCCTCTAGTTTTCATATCATAAATAACCGCATTTTTTCTCATAGACACAAAAATACCGCCATGCCCATCTGCTGCTTCATTAATATGCCCATCTTTATCTAATAATAATTTTCCTTGTTCATTAACAACTGGTAGTTCTCCCTGTTTAAAGAAAACGACATTTTCTTTTGGATAACCAAAATATTGATTTTTCTCAAAAAAGTGTACTGTATCTTCATGATTCTGCTTGCTTGTCATAATATACCAAGGTACAAATACACCATATTTTGTTTGTGTTTCTTTTAATGTTTCGCATAAGATTTGGAATATACTTTTATGTGAAACTAATCCTAAATCATAAGTTCCCTTTGGTCCATTATGACCCAATCTTGTTCCTTGTCCTCCTGCCATAGTTACCACTGCATACTTTCCTTGTTTAATTAGATTAACACCTATTTCTTCATAATGATTTTTCTCTTCTATCGTCATTTTATTTTTTTCTATATAGGAAATAGGTTCTATCTTATCTACCTTTTCTTGCTTCTGCTTTGTAGTTTGTTCATATAATTTTTCAATTTGTGAAAAGTCAATGGTCAAAATTTCATTTAATAAATCTTCTTGTTGTTTTTGTGTCATATTTTTATAATTATATAGCAATTGCTCTTGTCCATATTTTTTTAACATTTCTTTTACTACTTGAATTTTTTCTTCCATATTTTTTTCCTTTCTTATTTATTGTTCGATTATCATATCGCATTATTTATTTTTCGTCAAATTTTATTTTTTATTCCTTTTTTCTAATAGTAAAGAGTTTAATTTTATTTATAAGAAAAAACAAGTGTAAATAATTACACTTGTCTATATGTACTATTCTAACTAATTCTTTCTTCCTTTCTTTCAAATCCCTCAAACACTTCTGTGATTTCTTTCTCACCAGAAGTATTTAGAATTTTGTCATGTGCATTTAAAATTTCTTCTATGCTACCATTAAACTCTAGTACTTCATAGCAATTCACAATCTTAATTGTTTTGTGCATGTTTTCTATTTGTTTTTGATTCTTTTGTAAATAATGTTCTATATTCTGATTTCCTTTATCAATATATGTTTTACTACCATTTACAATAATTAATAAATTTTCTTCTTTACACTTTTCTATGCTTTTACTAACATTTGTATATTTATTTGCATTTGTACTTGTCCAATTTAATTTTAGAACTTTATCTTTATTTTTTAGATTTAATTTTTGTACTAATGTTTCTATATTCTTTTGGATATCTTTTTCTAAAAATGTGACTATTTTTGTTTGTTCATTTATTTCCTTATTTACATATGGAAGTAACATCGTTACCATATGCCAATCACTTACATAAAAACTACAGAACTTTGTAACACTTTTCTTTTGAACACTCATTTTTTAGCCCCCTAAACGTTTTCTTCTTATTGGAAAATTTTACCATTTATTTTTATATATGTCAATCATATTACAAATAAATTTTCCTCTATTTTTCGACATTTTCAAGGTTTCATACATATCTTTTTGTTAAATTTTTTCCAAATAAGTATATATTTTTGTAAATTGTAAATACTTAAAACAAAGACTATTTTATAACTATTTTATTGGGAGGTTTTGTATGAAAACTTTACTATCTATTATATGCTCGAAAAGAGTAAAAAATTCCTTAATTATCCTAATTTTATTATTTTTTTATATAGCAATTTCTGCTATCTCTTACGTAAATGCTGTTTCTAACGACATTGAAGATAGTGTTTTTAGATTGCATGTTATTGCCAACAGCGATTCTAAAGAAGATCAGGCTTTAAAATATGTTGTTCGTGACGAATTGCTTTCTTATATGAATACGATTGCTAAAGATGCGCCTTCCAAAAAAGAAGCCATTGTTATTGCTAAAGAACATCAAGATGATTTTTCTCATATAGCTAAAGAAACCATTGAAAAGCAAGGTTACAATTATAGTGTTACAGTAGAAATTGGTAATTATGATTTTCCAACCAAACAGTATGGAGATATTTCTTTACCTGCAGGTGAATATGATGCTTTAAGGGTTAAAATAGGTGAAGCTAAAGGACAAAATTGGTGGTGTGTTATGTTTCCTCCTCTTTGCTTCGTAGATGTTAGTTCTGGTATTGTTCCTACGGAATCTAAAGAACTAATTAAAAATGAATTAAATGACGAAGAATATAGTTTAATTAGTAAGGAAGATTCCCCTCAAGTAGAATTTAAATTCAAATTAATTGAATTGTTAAAAAATACCAATATACTAACTGCAAAAAAATAGTTGTAAAATAAATCAATTTGTGATATAAGTAACATGTTATAATGAAAATAGAATATGATAAATATTCTATTTTTATTTAACTAAAATTAAAAATACATAGAATTTCTAAAAACACTATTAGAAATTCTTATGCGGGGGTAATTCATTTGGATAAATTAGTAATAAAAGGTGGATCTCGCCTAAAAGGTGAAGTTGTCATTAGTGGAGCAAAAAATGCAGCAGTCGCATTACTTCCTGCCACTTTATTAGTAGATGGTGTATGTACGATTAATAACCTTCCACATATTAGTGATGTTAAAATTTCTTGTAAAATTCTAGAAGAGTTAGGTGCTAAAATCACTTGGAATACACCTAATGAAATTACTATTGATACTAGAAACCTTTCTTGTTTTGCAGCACCATTGGATATGACTAGTAAATTTAGAGCTTCTTATTATTTAATTGGTTCTTTATTAGGTAGATGCAATTCTGCCGTTGTTGGTTTGCCTGGTGGTTGTAATTTAGGTGCAAGACCAATTGATCAACATATAAAAGGATTTGAAGCTTTAGGTGCTAAAGTAGATATTGTACAAGGAAAAATTATAGCAAAAGCTAAAAAATTGACTGGGACTTCTATTTACTTGGATTTAGTTTCTGTAGGAGCTACCATCAATATTATGCTAGCTAGTGTTTTGGCAGAAGGTACCACTGTTATTGAAAATTGCGCAAAAGAACCTCATGTGGTTGATGTTGCAAACTTCTTAAATACAATGGGTGCTGATATTAGAGGTGCTGGTACAGATATTATTAAAATAAACGGTGTAAAGAAATTACATGGCAATGCGACTTATTCTGTAGTACCCGATCAAATAGAAGCCGGCACTTTTATGCTAGCAGCCGTAGCCACTCGTGGAGATTTAACAATAAAGAATTGCACACCTGAACATTTAGATTGTTTAACTGCTAAGATTATAGAAATGGGTGCACATGTCGAGTCTCAAGACGATTGTTTACGTGTGTGGACAACAGATAGACCTAATAAAGCCAATATAAAAACACAACCATATCCTGGTTTCCCTACGGATTTACAACCTCAAATTGGTGTATGTTTGGCCTTAGCTAATGGTACTAGTATTATTAATGAAAGTATTTGGGAATCCAGATTTCAATATACCGCAGAACTTAATAAGATGGGTGCTAAAATTATTGATCAGGGTAAATCTGCCGTTTTTGAAGGTGTAAAGGAATTATATGGTTCTTCTGTTGAAGCAACTGATTTACGTGCCGGAGCTGCTTTAATTATCGCTGGCATTGTTGCTAAAGGAGAAACACAGTTATATAACTTAAATCATATTGACCGTGGTTACGAAAATATCGAAGAGAAATTCAGAAAAATTGGTGCTAATATACAAAGAGTTTCTGAGGAAGAAGAATAAAAAAGCAAAGGATGAAATTATTTATGTTTCAATTTTATAGTTTATATAGTGGTAGTACAGGAAATTGTTCTATCGTCCAAACAGAACATACTAAAATTTTAATAGATGCTGGTGAAAGTGCCAAAAAAATAACAGAAGCTTTACAAGCATTAAACATTAATCCAGAAGATATAAATGCAGTACTAATTACCCATGAACATTCTGACCATATAAAAGGATTAGGTACCTTCTCCAAGAAAT
>CATZDQ010000084.1 GCA_958417695.1 uncultured Clostridiaceae bacterium
AGAATGTGGATAATCACTTTTCTCCATTATTTCTTTATCTAAACCTGTTATCTTATTGGCACAAAGTGGTACTAAAGAAGGTCTTATTTTGGTTATGGTATGTCCTAATTTCTGTGCTAGTAAATATCCATCTCCTGTAGAACCAGTTGCTGGATAGCTCTTTCCACCAGTCGCTAAAATAACTTTATCTGCTGCTATTTTACTACCATCTTGTAATAAGACTTCCGTTATCTGTCCTTCTTGTTGTATGATTTCCTTTACAGCACTATTGGTTCTTATTTCCACATTTTCTTGTTTTAATTTTTTTAAGAACACTTGTAAAACATCTTGAGAACGATTAGAAACCGGAAAAATTCGATTTCCTCTTTCTTCTTTTACTAGGACATTTTCTTCCTTCAAAAACTCTAACATATCTTGGTTTGTATATTGTTCAAAAGCACTATATAAAAATCGGCCATTTCCTGGCGTATTGGGTATGAACTCTTCCATTGGTAAACTACTGGTAATATTACATCTACCTTTTCCAGTAATTAACAATTTTCTACCGAAGCATATTCATTTTTTCTAATAAAATTACTGTATGTTTTTCTTTGGCAGCTGTTATTGCTGCCATCATACCAGCGGGTCCTCCACCGATTACTACTACTTTCATGTTTTTATATCCTCTTATTTTAAATTTTGAATGGCTTTTAGTACCCCTATTTTTCCATATTCATAGGTTAACCCTCCTTGCATAAAAGCAACGTAAGGCGGTCTAATTGGTCCGTCGCAAGAAAGTTCTATGGAAGAGCCTTGTGTAAAAGCACCTGCTGCCATAATAACTTGGTCAGTATAGCCTGGCATATCCCATGGCTCTGGAATGGAGTCTGCATCTATAGGAGATCCCATTTGTATACCTTGGCAATAGTCAATTAGCTTTTCTGGTGCTCCAAAACATATCGTTTGTACAATATCTGCTCTTTTTTCATTATAGCGTGGTTCTACCATATATCCTAATTTTTCTAGCATTCTACTAGCTAGCACTGCTGTTTTCAAACTAGCTGCCACTACACTTGGTGCTAAGAATAAACCTTGCAATATAGATTTATTAATACCCAAAGTAGGTCCAACTTCTTTTCCTTCCCCTGGTGCCGTTAATCTTTCTGCTGCAAGTTTAACTAAATCCCTTCTTCCTGCGATATACGCACCATTTGGTGCAATACCACCACCTAAGTTCTTAATTAAAGAACCTACTATAACATCTGCACCTACTTCTAACGGTTCTTTTGTACCAACAAATTCACAATAACAATTGTCTATCATAATGATTACTTCTTTGTCCACTTGTCTAATACACTGTATTACTTTTTCTACTTGTTCAATAGAGATACTTTTTCTAGTACTATAACCTTTTGAACGTTGTATCTCTATTAACTTTACTTTTTCTTTTTTTAATCTTTCTTGTATTGCTGTATAATTAAAATCATTTTCCAATAATTCTATTTGTTCAAAAGAAATTCCATAGGATTTTAGAGAACTTGGATTTTCTTGTATACCAATCACTTCATCCAAAGTATCATAAGGTTTTCCCGTAATACTAAGCAAAGTATCCCCTGGTCTTAAGAAAGCAAATAAGGCAACCGTTAAAGCATGTGTCCCTGAAATGAATTGACTTCTAACTAAACTATCTTCTGCTTTTAATACTTGCGCATATACCTTTTCAATTGTATCTCTGCCTACATCTCCATAACCATACCCTGTTGTACTCCCAAAATGCATATCTGAAATATGGTTATCTTGGAATGCCTTTAAAACTTTTAAACTATTATATTGACATACCTGTTCTATTTGCTTAAATTCTGTTTGTATTTCTTTTTCTGACTCTTTGGCTAACTCCTCCATTTTTTTATCGATTCCAATTATTTCGTACATATTTTTATTATCCCTTCTTCTTTATAATTCATCTGAATAATATTCTAGTCCATAACCAAAGTTTAATTTACAATACTTTCCTATAAATTCTGGCTCTTGCCATTCGATTGCATAGCTTGGTTCTACTATTATATTTCCTTGTGCATCTATCACACCCCATTTGCCATCTTTTTTAATTCCTGCAAACCCATAAACATTTAATTCTGTTACCATATCATAAATGGCTTTTACTTGTTCTTGTCCTTGTTTATTGACAAATCCCCATTTTTCTCCCTGTTTTTTAGCAAATAATGTATGATTTGTAAATAATTGTGTATTTTCTACCACATTTCCTTTTAAATCTAAATACACTCTTTGGTTATCTGATAAAACTTTTATATAGGTATCTTGTGCATAAATAGTAGCATTTTCTACAGAAGCTACTTTCTTTATTTGCTCATTATATAAATCAGTTGTATTGGTTAGTGTATTGATAGCTTGCAATGCTGTACTACCTTCTATTTTTTGAATAACCTGATACATAAATGGAACTTTATTTTTCTTAGTCGTTGCATCTACAATTCCTATTTTTCCTTCTCTCGTAACCATAAAGTACTCTCCAAAAGCATACTCGACATACGTATATTCTGTTGGCAAAATCGTTTTCTTATCTTTACTAACAATTCCATATAAATTATCTTGATTTATAGCAATATAATAATTTCCATCAGCTACTGATATATAACTGATATCTGCTGTATTTTCCTGTAATTCTCCATTTTTGCTAAATATCTGTGTGGTTCCTTCTTTTTGTGCTTGCATTTCATCACTGGTTAATACTACATTATCATATTCTGGTTGTAATAGGACTCTTCCTGTTAAATCCATGACTCCTTGTTTTCCCGCTTTTTGTATTATGAATAATTGGTTTAAGCGATTAAATTCCACATCTTCATATTCATGCTTTACAATATAATCTTTATTTTTTAAAATAGCAGCTTGTCCTTTTTGAAAAGCCACTAGATATACATTTTTATCATCCATTAACTCTGTCACTCTATCTACTTCATTATACTGTGTATCTAATAACTTTTCTCCTCTATAGCTTATATAGCCATAGCGATACCCTTCTTGTGTTTTATTACCAACAATAAAACCAGCTGCTTGGTACTTGGTAGTATCATGATAATAACCATCTGCTGTAATAGTGTCATATTCTGGCTTTATTATTTGTTTCCCTTTCATATTGATAATACCATATTTTCCATTTTGGCTAACTAACAAACACCCTTCTTTATATAAAAGACTTTCTATAGAATCATAAACTGCTTTCGTAATTTCCTTCCCATTAAAATCTAAAATACCATACTTTCCATTTTGGCGATAAGCTAAAATACTTTTTTCAAAAGGAACTTCTGTAGTAGCTTCTTTAAATGCAAGTGCTTTTACTTGTTCATATTTTGAAAATAATTCTTCGGCTTTTTCATTATATACTTTTGTCTGATATTCCCCTGTTTCTTGGTTATAATGATTGGCACAAACAAAGATACCTTTAGATGGATTTGGTATTTGAATCATGTCATATTTAGGTTCTATAACGGTTTTACCTTCTTTATTAATCACACCATATTTTCCATTTTCATAAAGTTTGAAGTATTGGTATTCTCCTATTTCTTCTACTGTATAGCTAGTATCTTGTTGCATTAGAATTACCACTATAGCAATAGCAGCTATTACTACCATACAAGCTATAACTATCCATAGCCATTTCCTTTTTTGATTTTCTTTTACTACAATTTTTCCAGTTTCTTTTTTCATGCTTCTTCAAACCTTTCTTCTCTTATTTGTTTGTTTCGTCTATTTCTTCTGTTGGCACTGTTTTATTTTTACAAGCTTTCACCCATAAAATTCTTCTATCTTCATAGGTTTCAATTTTATAATTTACTTTTTCAGTTTCTATTTCTGGTTTTTCGCCATTGGCTGGGATTCTTCCTAATAGTTCTAATAGGTAGCCAGATAAAGTATCATAATCGCCTTCTGGTATTTCTATTCCTAAGATTTTCTTTAGTTCATAGATTGAGACACTGCCACTAATTAAAAATGTACCATCATCTATTTTTTGATACTCTTCTTCTGCTTCATCATATTCATCAAAGATATTTCCTACAATTTCTTCTAATAAATCTTCCATCGTAACCACACCTGCTGTACCTCCATATTCATCTACAACTATAGCCATTTGTTTTTTACTTCTTTGTAAATCTCGAAATAATTCATTTATTGGTTTAGATTCTGAGACAAAATAGGCTTCTCTCATAATATCTGCTATCTTGATTTTAGATTTATTTTTCCAATATTTTAATAAATCTTTTACAAACAAAATGCCTTGTATATTATCAATTGTCTCCTCATAAACGGGTATTCTACTATATTTTAATTCATCTACTTGTTTAATGATATCTTCAATGTTTTCTTGTACTTCTATTGCAAAGACATCTGTTCTGTGAGTCATTACCTCAGAAGCAGTGATATCGTCAAATTCAAAGATATTATGAATCATTTCTTTTTCTTCTTGGTCAATAGTGCCTTTTTCTTCTCCTTCATCAATCATCATTTTAATTTCTTCTTCAGTTACAATCTCTTCTTCATTTTCTGAGATACCAAACAACTTAGAAATAAGATTAGTAGATACCGTTAGGATTTTGACAAACGGTGCTGTTATAACAGATATTACTTTAATAATACCTATTGTGGCATATGAAATCTTTTCATAATATTTCATGGCAATTCTTTTGGGTACCAATTCTCCAAATACTAGCGTAAAAAAAGATAAAATTAGCGTGATTAAAATAATTGCTATACTTCTAAATACTTCTATACTGATAAATGGAAAAGCTCCATGTAAAGCTGGTGCCAGAATATCTGCAAAAGCATCTGATGCAAAGGCACTAGATAAAAAACCAGCTAATGTTATACCGATTTGTATAGTAGCTAAGAATTTACTTGGATTTTTTAACATCTTCTCTATTTGCTTAGCCTTTTTATTTCCCTCTTTTGCTTGTTTTTCTATTTTGGCATCATTTAAAGAAATAAAGGCAATTTCTGTTGCTGCAAAATATGCATTTAATAAAATAAGAATACATAAAATGACTAATTGTAAAATCATACTTTTTTACACGCTTCCTCTCTTGTTCTATGGTATTATTTATAACCATTTTTGTCATTTTTATTATATCTTTAAAGCGTATAACTGTCAATTCTTATTTTACTTTATTTGCAGTATCTTTTCCCCAACTAGTTAGCAAAAATGGAACTTCTGAATTTGGTATTAAGCTAACGCGTATAGCAGACATTGGTCTATCTTTTTGGTACATAGTCAATTCTCCATTTTTACAAGGTGCAAGCCATCCTGATTCTTCCACATAGATTTGATAAACAACACTATATTCTGAAGTATCTTTTAAAGTTAATTGTATTCCAGATACACCAAATGGCAGATTATTTTTAGAAGGAAATGTAATGGGATTCTTTCCATTAATGTCTGTGTTTCCAGCTCTATTAATATCAGCACCTCCAAACTGAAAATAATAATTTCCATCTTTTAATAAACTACTCGCTGAAAGCATAGAAGCCCACCTATCTATACTAGGGTTATATCCATGATAGTAAATTGCTTTAGTATCTGCACATCTAGCAATTCCACCTTCTCCCCAATAGGTATGCACATAAGCTCTTGCTTGTAAAAAATCCATTTCTACATTTCCAGATATTCCAAAAGCGATTCCTTCTGTTTTATATTTTGGATTTTTTTCAATTGCCTCTTTTCCTGCAATATCTCCATTTCCATAGCCATATGTCCATCCTACTTCTGAATTGTGAGAAGCATATCGTAATTGTACTTTTTCTGCTTGCGTAATGGTTATAGATACCATTGTTTGATTTCCCGCTAAATCTATTACTGGTAGTTCATAAGATACATTACTTTGAAATTGCTTACTATACCCTTGCTCTCCTTTTTCCCAATCTGACAATTCTTGAATGGTTTCGCTAGGTTCTATTTGTAATTCTACGATACCATTTTCTATTCTCTGCGTTGTTACTTTTGCAGTTGGAGCAGTATTGTCTATTTGTATGTTTGTTTCTAATTGGCAAGCTTCATTTTCTCCACCTAAACTATCTTGCACACTTCCTTTTGGAATTTGTATAGTAAGTTTACCTTCTTCTTGTATGTTTTGAATATAACACACAGCCATATTTTCTTGCATAGTTATTTCTAGTTGTGCAGTTTGACTAATATTCTCTTGTATATATATTTGTATATTCTCTTTTGTTAATTGTTTCTGTATAGGTGCTTTACTAGTCATGAGTAAATCTATTCTAATTTGTGCTTCTTGATTTGCATACATAGGATATATCGTATTGCTATTTTCTATTTGTTGTATTTGTATACTTGGAACATTTTCTATTATATTAGTAATTTGAATTTCTACTAATGTTGTATTTCCTGATAAATCTTCTAACTGGATTGTTTCTTTTGTATTTTGCTCATATACTTTTTGCATACTATTTTCTTGTTTTCTATATTCCCAACCTGCTACTGGTTTTACTTCTTCCTCTAAATGTAATGTAACCATAACAGGTTCTTTTGTTACTTCTAGCGTAGAATATTGTACAATTACTTTTGGTGGCTGTTTATCTATACTTATTTTTCCAACTACTAAACTTTCTTCCATATGGTATTTTGCAAAGCTGACCACCATATATCCTATCCAAATCATGGCTATACTAACTATCATTATCCACATTTTTTTATTTTTTAGCATCTGTTTCCTCCTTACGATACTTTTCTTTGGATAGAATGTATTTTAATCTCTATATTTTCTTCTATATCATCTTTTTGTAAATTTTGTTCTTTTTGATATGCTACTTGCAAGGTATAGTTTTTTTCTTCTTTTTGCTTATTTTCTAAAGTTATAAAAGTAGTCTTATTATTTTCTAGTAGTATTTGGTCTTCTCCCTCCCACAATTGTATTTGCATTCCTTCTTCTACAGGACAAATAATTTCTATTTGATAATCCATTTGTGCTTCATTTACTAATCCTTGTTCATTATAATTTCTGACAGAAAAATGATATGTATTGATTGGTTCTATACCACTTATCAAAATACTTTGTTCTCCCCTTACTTCCATAATTGGTTTTAAAATACCTACTTGTGAAGTTCCTTTTACTTGTTGCATATAACAAGCAAGACTATAAGAAAAAATTCCAAAAGTAATAATGATACCTATGGCCATACTTAACTTTTTTCTTTTGTACTTACCTTT
>CATZDQ010000085.1 GCA_958417695.1 uncultured Clostridiaceae bacterium
AACAGATAATGCCATCACAAATACAATAACAGCAAAGGCTATGATTATAGCATCTACAGCATTTTCCATATACACTCATCCTTTTTACTTATTTTATTTTCCTGATGCCACTTCTATCGTAATATCATTAATATGTCCGGTATTAGCGTCATAAGCTGCTGTTAAATTATAAGTATATCCTGCTTTAATTTCTTTTAATGCAGTTTGTAAATCAGCTGTTGCGCTTTTTCCACCGATTTTAACTAATAAACTTTCATCTGATTGATTAGAAGTATTGTGTTGAATAACCGTATTATATAATTGTCTTACCATTGTTCCTTTGATATTATCTCCTAAATAAGATGTAAATTTAGAATTGAAAGCGATTGCTTCCTGTGATTCGATAGCTCTTGCAGCATCTTGTGATGGGTTAGATGCCATATTAAATACAGCCATACCTAAACCAATAATTAAAATTGCTAATATAATTGCTCCTGCGATAATTAATGCTTTTGATGCATTCTCCATAATAAATTTCCTCCTTTAAAATTATATATTTTTTTGAACATGAAAGGAATTTCCTCTTTCGTTCATGTTTAACTATATTTGGTCGAATCGTAAATAGGCAATGCGTTTTGTCTTGGTATGGTAACTTTTATCCACACACTGAAATACCATATTCCCATAATTCTTTACAAATTGTTCTATACCGGCTTTTTGTATATTTTCCATTGAAAACAATTTGTCCGATTCTAAAAATTGAATATCGATTTTGATAGAAGTTTCTTGATTTTCTATATAAAATCCTTTTTCATCTTTGTCTACTTGGTTTTTCTCATTTTGGTCCATTGCCTTATTCATTAAAGTTAGCAGACTAGAACCTAAAATAGGATTCGTTGTATAACTTTCCAATTCGCGATTTAGTTCCTCTGCCCTTAATGCCATCTTTCGATAGTTCCAATAAGTAAAAGTAATGATAATTACCACAATAGCAATGATGGCTACTAAAATAAAAAATGGTTTTTTCATATTTTTGGCTTCCTCTTCATTATAGCATTATTTTATCAATTATGCAAATAGTATTTTCTGTATTTTTGACATTTTTTTACTCTGTTCTACTTTTTATTCATCCTCTATTTCACTTCTGTAAAAACGACATAAATCACTCTTTGTGAAAACTCACTGGTTTTAATCTGTGAGCATATAAAATCTTTTGGTTTCGTTAATTTTCCTTCTTCATCTGCCACTAAACTATTTTCTGCTAAAAAAGCATTATACACATCTTCTTCTTGTTTTTCAAAATTAGCATAAACCTTAGACCCAGCCTTCACATAAACTTGAACATAATTGCTATGGTCTTTATAACCTGACTCTTCTTGTAAATCATATTTGATATTGTTTTGTTTAGCAAGATTTGCTACTGTTACAATATCATGACTAGAAACCATAATTTGCTTACCATCTACATATCCATAATATTTATAAAATTGATTGTTAAACTGTGCTAATTGTCTGTCTTCCATCTTTTGCATGGTATCTTGGCTAAAATCCGAAAAAGTTCGAAAGATAGCTACACCAACAGACAAGACCATAACACCGACGATAATACTTGCCGCTATGATTAGTGCTTTTGATGCATTCTCCATCTTTCATCCTTTCCTTCCTTTTTAATTTGTTTCAAATGTCATATTTATAATTCTACCTGTTTTAGAATCATAATCTATTTTCGTACATTTAAAAATCTTACCTTTAATTTCCACTTGTTCTGCTTTTCTTTGCGTATATTTAGTAATATAATTTTCTATCTCTGCCTGTTTTGTCTGTGAAATACCTTTATCTGTATACCACTGTAATCTTTCATTCGTACGCATATTAGCCAAATCTCTTACTTTCTTTCCAGAATAGGTATAACCACCAAATGAAGTAATATCAGTATCTAAGGTAGTTACTATCTCTTTCATTTGTTCAGAAGTATAGGTGGTATTTTTTTCAAAACCACTTATTGCCGTTTTGAAAGTAACCGACATTTTCATTTCCTGATATCCTTTTTTATCTGACTCACGCAAATTGTAATCAACTACTTTATTTGCTAAAGATAAAATGTCACTACCATAAATATTATCTCTATCATATACCTCAAATTGCTTATTAAACTCTACTGCCTGTTCCTCCTCGGTAAGTCCTGCTTGTGTTCCCTGCAATCCCCTTAAATTATTAAAGAAAACAACTAAAAGAGAGATGATTAGAACGGCAACGACAATACCACCTGCAATTATCAATGCTTTTGATGCATTCTCCATATGTTCCTCCTTTGTGAGCTATACTGCCAAAAGGAATATCCTTTTGGCAATTTACATTTTCTACAATGTTGTAGACATTGAATTCATAGATGTCGTCATACTCGTTAATCCAATAAATACCAATGGTATAATTAGGTAACCTACGAACAATAGAATCATAGGTGTAAAACCAATTGCTTTTCCAATCATACCTTTTTTAGAAATTAAACGCTCATTAGACTCTTTTCTTTTTGCTTGATAATAGTCTCTTTCTGTATCCAACTCATCAAAAGCATCTACAATTGGAATTTTTTCTACAGCAGCTTGCATACTTTCTATCATACGTATAAATGGTTGATAAGTAACATCTTCTTTCATAGCCTCCAAAGCTTCCCAAGCACCACTTTCATAGTTGTTTACACACTTAGTAATGGGGTCTTTAAAGATATTAGAATACCTTTCTAGCCAATCTAAAATAATTTCTACATTCACTCTTTCTATACGCATTAACATTAAGATAATGGTTTGGAATTGCATTACTTCATCTTCCATTTCCAATTGTCTCATCTTTATCTGGAATTTTAATAGCCAGATTGGTGCCATATAAGCCATCATAGCTAGTACCATAGCGCCTAGTACTTCTAGCCAGCCTAAGTACTCACTTCTAATGGTAGCAATTTTTTCTAAAATTCTATCTGCTGCAGTTTCTCTTTCTTTATCTGTGCTATCGATATAATCATCATTTACCAGACCTCTTTGCATAACACGGACAATATCTTTTTTCTCTACATTTTTATCGTCTTTAAATCTTTTAATATATTGGTTATCTGACTCGGTCACTTGCATTGCTTTCTTTTTATCTTTAGCCGACATTTCTCCAATAATATTATAGGTCTGTGTCGGGTCTGTATACACATTATTAATGGTAATGGTATGCAATTGACTAAATAGAAATACAGAAATGACAAAGGTAGCTACACATAATACAATTCTATTGATATAAATCCACTCAATTTTATCTTTACTAGCAGCTTCTTTCATAACGGTCTTTACTTTTCTGCTCTCTTTAGTTCCATCTTTTGGAATAAATAAATCTACAAACTTTTTAATTGGTTTAATGCGATATAGTTTTTCTTGCCAAGGATTTTCTGTGTTTTTTGTATTCTTGGCTGTTGAACCATTATCTTTTAGTTTTCTAGTTAATATATAACAAATAAACGTAGTTACCAAGATTAAAATTTGTACTAGCATGCCACCTTTTCCATTATAAAAACTTTCTACAAAGCTAAATTGGGAAATGGCCCAATTCTTAATTGGCTCTAAACATAGCATAGGGACAATTGCAATAACGGATAAACTTTGAAATACATAATCTAATTTATCTCTTTTTAAAATTTCTAGTT
This sequence comes from uncultured Clostridiaceae bacterium, assembly GCA_958417695.1. Taxonomy (GTDB): domain Bacteria; phylum Bacillota; class Clostridia; order TANB77; family CAG-508; genus UMGS1663. Next base: position 3,662 of record CATZDQ010000085.1, read on the forward strand.
GCATTTCTTGTGTAATATTATTTAAGTTTTTTAAATATAAAGAGGCACCATCTATCTTTCTATCACCAAATTCTTTTGTTAAATAAGATACACCTGCAAATTCTTTTAAATAGCTATTGGGTGCTACGTCATAATATTTTTCTAGTTCTGATTCTGGGTCATCCGATATTAAAACTTCATAAATTTTTTCTGCTTGTCTTGCCATTTCTGGGTTGTCATCATCTTGCGCTGTTTGATAAATAGCCTCTTCTACCATATTAAATTCATGGTAAGCATGTCGAATTTCAGAGAAGAAATTAATTTGTTGCTTTAACAAATTATTATCAATTTTATCTACTCTTCCATCTATAAAAGTATCTAATAAAAATAATTCAAAGATTAATAAAATGCTCATTAATAATATATTACTACTAGTTAATGCTACAATTCCGATGGTAATAGGAATAATCAGCATAAGTGCCCTAGATAAAATCTTAGAAGCTTGTAATCTAGTTAAATACTCATCATCTATATTGACAATTTCTAGTCTTCTTCTTAATTTTAATAAATATCTTTTAATAAAAGGTGTTTTTAAATAAATGACATATAACTTTTGAAAGACAATTTCTGTGGAAAAAGTAGAGGATTTGGTTCCTTGTTGTAATTGCTCAATATATTTTCTCTCTTTACTATTTTTTCTTAGAACGAAATAGCCGATAATAATGGCAACTAGTAAAATACCACAGCCCATCATTAGGTACATAAGCATCTGGTTTGTCATATTATTTTAGCCACCTCCTTTTCTTGATTATACTTGTTTTGGTTTTCTACCACGTTTTTTTGGTGCTGCTGTTTCTACTGTTTTTTGTACTTTATTTTCTGTTTCTACTTCTGCATATCTTGCTATTTTTCTGCCCCAATTTCTTTCTACAAATTTTTGGAACTCTTCTGCATCTGTATCATCCATGTTAATAATCATTTCTCTCATATTTTTATCAGAGATAGGATTGGTTAACACATATTCTCCATCATGATACTCTAAAACATTTTGATATTTGTATAATTCTCTATTGGTAGATTTAGAGAAATAGTAGGTTGCATTATCAATGAATTTATCCATTTTTCCTTCCATTGTTTTTTCTTTTCTATGGTCAAAAGTGTATTCATTCTTTTGTTCTACTGGTATACATTCTGTTACTCTTTCTATGTATCTTCTTCCTCTAAAGTCTTTTACTAAGTGAATGTCAAAGTTTAATACTTGTACTACTTGCTCTTCTGCTGTTCTTTCATCTTTAAACACACCTGCTCTTAACATGGAGTTACGTAGCGCTGTTACTAAGTCTGGAAAAGTCTTCGCATGGTGCGTAAATAAAGTAAATTTAGAAGCAACCTGTGCAGATTGAATCATCCAAGATGCAACAGGGTCTGTTGCAACCTCACCGATGATATTAACTGAACCATCGGTCTTTTTCTGAACATCCAAACATTGTTGTCCAGATACCGTTTCTGTTTCACGCATAGATAAAATGTTTCTGGTTGGATAAATTTTTCTTAAATGAAGCTCGAAAGCTGTCTCTGTAATACGTAAGTTCATAGTTTCATAAATATTTTCAATCATAGCCATTAACATGGTGGTTTTTCCGGCAACCTTGTTCACCAGTTAGAGAAATAATTCTAGCACCTTTTACTAGGTATTTTAAAAGGTCAATGGCTTCTTCTTTTCCAGGTAAAGGAACAATTTGTTCTAGAGTCGCACGTTTTACGTCAAATTTTCTAACAAAAAATGCCCATGTTTCAGACATACTTGGTCTTACTACAACAACACGAGAACCATCTTTCATTTCATTGATTTTATAACCATTGGTATCAGATAATTGTCCTGGATTATTGTATTTATAAATATTCTGACAAACTCTTTTTAGTTCTGCTTCTGTTCCAAAGGAAAGAAAAGCTAAACGTATGGATTTACCTTGGAACATTATCCAAATACTATCACAAGCACGTGGTACTTTATGTTCTACAATTTGTCCTAGATAATCACTATCCGGTTGCGCTACTTGGCTTAAGAAACTCTCTGGTAAACCAGATACACCTCCTGAAATACCATCGATGTTCATATCTCTAATTTCATCAATACTACTATATCCTTTGTAGTGTTGATAAATTCTTTGTACAACGACATTTAATTTATCTTGGAAAGAAAGAACGAAGTTTTCTTTTTCAAAGATATCATTAATTTCTTCTTCTGTGATAACATAAGAAGGTTTACTCTCTCCTGATACATACTTTAGTCTAGCTAAATCGTATTTTTTAATGACTTCTGTTAAAGCTTCATATCCAAATTCATTTTTATACATATAAATAATAATATCAAATTTATCTTGGCAAGTTAATAAAGAAGGAATATCAAAAGGAATGGCTTTTGATACGTTAATCTCTGTTACACCATATTCTTTAGCAAGCATGTCATAGATTAACTCTTTAACATACTTTTTATCATTTACATCTCCATAGGTACAACCTTTTAAAGCTTTCTTTAATTCGTATTTCTTATTCTTTCTTCTTTTTAATTCTTCTTCTGATAAACCAATATCATATAAGTTTATCTTGGTAATTTCATCTAGCCTTTTCTTTACGAATGCAGTCATCATCTCCAAGGTATAGGTTTTATCATCTACCTTGACTTGCTCTTCTACTTTTTGATCTTGTTTTTTCTTTAAGTTACGAGCAATTAAGATTCCTGCAACAACTAACACAACTATAATTAATAGTAGATTGACTATGTTCATTGTATAAAGGCTCCTTTCTATAGGATTTACATTTTCATCTGTAATTCTTGTAATTTATAAATTAATGTTTTTGCCATTCTGCCTACTTCTTGAATGAAGATAGCATTTCTATCGTCTGGCTCTACTCTTCTTAGTCTAACAAAGAAATCTGCCACTTTTCCTTCTGCACAACTTTCAAAGAATAATGTATTATATGGCACAGCCAAGACACTCTTCTTTTCTCTTAAATAACGTGAAATGTTTTTAATGTTATACTTAGAAAATTTGTCATAACGACCAACATTGACTAAAATATTATTTTTCTTGAAGAAGGCATTTTCTTCTCTTAATGTCATTAAGTGATTTAATGCTTTCATTTTTTGTGTAATATTAATGACAATGACATCCGCTAATTCTAAAATTTTGTTAGCTTCTTCCTTTGGCATTTTCTTAGATAAATCTACAAATATCAAATCATAGTTGTGATTTGCCACTTGTATAATATCTGGATAGAATTTACAGATTTCCTGATATTCCTCATAATCTTCTGTCTTAGGAGATAATAGTACATCTAATCTATCTTTGAACACAATTCTTGTATAATTCGAAACAATCGTTGTAGAAGTTTTATTACTGTTAATAATCTTAATTAAACCTTCTATGCCTGATTCAAAAACTACTTTTTCGTTATTGGCTGTTAAACTTTTTACTAAGTTTTCCGTTTTTTCTATATCCCAATAGGCATCTTCTACAGTTGTATCATTAAAATTGGTACTAACATTTAAAATTTTATAATTATGTTCTAT
>CATZDQ010000086.1 GCA_958417695.1 uncultured Clostridiaceae bacterium
AACCCTGGAGGAGGACAATCAGGAGCAGGAGGAGCAGGCAACCCCGGAGGAGGACAATCAGGAGCAGGAGGAGCAGGCAACCCTGGAGGAGGACAATCAGGAACAGGAGGAGCAGGCAATACTAATGGGAAAAAGAAAAAATCTATTATAAGAGGAATTAAAGCTGTAGGAAGAAAACAGTTTTCTAGAAGACCTGGAACAGGTAGAAGAATATTAAGAGGAATAGCAGGAGGTATTGGAACAGGAGCAAAAACAGCTGTAAGAGCTGGAATAAGAACAGCAGGAGCTGTGGGTCTAGGTGCAGTTGGAGCAGCAGGAGGAATTATAGCAGGTGCAATGACAGGACAAGGATTGGCTGGCGTACTTGCAGGAGCAGGTGCTGGAGCTAAAATGGGAGCTGGATTAGGAGATCGTTTAGGCAGTGGTGTGGCTGATATAGGTGGTAAAGTAGTAAATAAAATTGGTACTGCAGCCAATGAGGGAAGAAAAGAATTCTTGCAAGGATATAGAGGAGAAAAAATTGACACAAGTAAAAAAGATGTAAAAGACTTTATGGACAATAAAGATAACTGGGAATACTATAGGCAAAAAACAAAGAAAGCAGATGGTACTTTTGCTTCTGGAAAAGAAGTTAGAGAAGAAATGAAAAAAGCAGAAGAATATGTAAAGAAGGGATTTAAAAATCCAGAAGAAATACAAAAAGTACAAAGAGCAGAAAATTTTGGAGTAACACCGCAAGAATCAGCACGTGCAGCAGCCTTAGCTAAAAAATATGATATTACTAGAGATAGATTGAATGATAAAAATGTAGGAGATACAACAGAAGCATTAAAACAAGATATCATGAAAGCAAATTCAGCAATTACAGAGCAAGAAGCAGCAAAGAAAGCTGCAAGGCAAGTTGAAATTTGGAAAGCACAACAAGGAATGGCAGCATTCCAACAGGCAAGAACGACAAATACGAATACTAATGGTAGAGGAACAAGAAATCAATCTAAACAGAAAAATAGAAAAAATGGTAGAAAATAATAGGAGGTTACAGCAATGAATAAATGGATTAGAATATTTAATCAAAATAGAAAAAATATTATAATAGGAGTCGTTGCTATAATTTTTCTTATTGTTTTAGTACAAATATTAAATCAATTAGTAGGAATGCAAAATAGAAACAATCAAAATAAAATAAATGAGCAAGTTGAAAATAAATTACCAACTACATCTATTATTACAGGAGAAACAGTAGATACAAAAATAACACAAGAAAATGTAAATACAATAGAAGAATTTATAAATTATTGTAATCAACAAGAAGTAAGACAAGCATATGATATGCTAACAAATGATTGTAAAGAAGAACTTTTTCCAACAGAACAAGAATTTGTAAAGGGGTATTATAATTTGATATTTTCAGAAAAAAGAAGATATAGATTAGATAATTATAAAAATTCATCTACTAGTTATACTTATGAAGTAACTTTTTATACAGATATACTTTCAACGGGACAATTATCTCAAACAAATAGTTATACGGATTATATTAGTCTAAATAAAAATGCAAACGGAAAGATTAATATAAATAGTTTTATTAATCGAATAGAAATGGAAAAGGAAAATGAGAGAGATGGAATTAAGGTTAAGGTATTAGGCAAAACAATATATAAAGATTATGAAAGTTATGAAATAGAAGTTGAGAATAATACGGATAAAACTATTTTATTAGATACCAGACAAAAGAATAAAACTATTTATGCAATAGGGAGTGATAATGCTACTTACACGGCACTAAGAAATGAGATTCCATCAAGTTGGTTTGAGTTAGATGCAAATCACAGTAGGACATATACAATAAAATTTAATAAAAGATATAATCCTTTGGTTAGAATTAAAGCAATAGTTTTCACAGATATAATTGAAGATTATGAGCAATATAAATTAAATCCAGATAAGAGTAATAGGGTAAAAATACAAGTAGAATTCTAGATGTAGGTGGTGAATATGGGGGTTATAAAAAAGGAGAAAGAATCATTTGTAAAAAAAGCAATTAAAAGAAAAATAAAATTGATATTAATATCAATAGCTTGTTTTGTATTAATGGTGGTTTCTGTAATAGGTGTTATAGACGCCGTTGTACAAAAAATGGAAGCGCTAGTAGATAATTTAGTATATAATGTAAAAAGTGGAGTAAATGTTATTGCTAAGTTATTAGGGAAAGATAACTGGATAGATTTATATCAAGAAATTGAATTTGAAGACTCTGTAACTGGAGAAAAGAAAAAGCAGACAATTGTAGACCAATACATGCAAGAACTTTCAAATTTGGGTGTATCATTAAAAAGTTTAAAACTTTTAGGAGATGCTGATTATACAGATGAAGAAGCGTTACAAGAAAAAGAAAATAAAAAGCAGGTACAAAAATATATAGAGGAATTTATTAGAGCTGATATTATTTCACAAGAAATACATAAAACAGAAGGCACGACAAATATAGAAAGTTATCAACATGAAAATTTAGTAGATGGTGGTATATATGTATATAGGACTGTATCAGAAACAGACTATGATAAGATGAATGGAACTCCGTTTAGTGATGGAACAGGAGAACAAAATACAGTAGTTTATCAAGGGAATATACAATATAAAAGAATGAAATATAAACCTTATGAAGAATTCGTAAAATATGGAGAAGAAATTAATATAACCAAAAAAAGAGCAGAAGAAATTAAAAATTGTTTTACTATAAATCAAGAAGGTTTATTACTATTCTATAATACAAAAATTGTAGAAACAAAGACGGAGGTTTGGAAAGGAGAGACAACTAACCAAGAGGAAATCACTTTATCATTGGCAGAACCAGTAGATTATAAAACAATGATTGCTCCATATGCTATGCCATATGAATTTCTAATTAATCTTTGTATGGTAACAGAAAATCCAGAGTTTGTATATCATGTAGCACAATTAGCTAGAGAAACAAAGATTAATTTAATGATACAAGATAATGTAGTGCAAACATCAACAGAGAATGTCATAGAAGCAGATGCTAATATGTATTCTAAAACGGTTGCAATTGGTAATAGCAAAGATTCTGTAGATTGGAGTTTAAGTTCATCTAATCGAATGAAAGTATATTATAAATGGAAAAATGTTATAGAAGAAACATCAGAGGCTTTAATTACTAGGGTTAACTGTTGGTCGTACCAGTTACTATATCAGTATACAAATGTTATTACTGATGAAACAAAGGTAGATGGGCCAAAGACCGTAGCAAACAGACAATATGCAGAAGAGACAGAAGTACATACACATTATACTACAGGAGAAGTGGTATCTAATACATATAAGAAATTTGTGGCAGAAAATGGGCAACAGACAATAACAGAAAGAAAGATAACAAATGAATATAGACCAGCGTTAATTGTTGGTGATGTTACAGGGGAGACAAATGGATTAGGCCAGCGAAAATCTAGACAATTCTTAGGTTTGTTAAGAAATGATACAGGACAGTGTCCGTATAACTGCTTTGACCAAAAAAGTCTTGCACAAGATTGTGCGAAAGAGGCAATATTCAATAAGAATGGAAAGAATGTTAGCTATCGTATTCCAAATACCCAAAATTATACAGAGGAACCATTGATAAAATTAAGAAGTGGAGAACAATTACTGTATGAATATTTACAAAGAGATTCAAAGAATGTTTTAGGAATAGAACAAGAAGATGGAAACAAAAGTACATATAATGAGAAAATGCAAGGACTAGTAGAGTATATACAATATTTATTAAAATTTCCTCAAAATGAACAAAGTTTAACAGATGAAGAACTAGATGATATGCTAGACGATTATGAAGAGGTAGAGGTAGACTATGATGATATTACTGTAGATGAGGATGAATTAGAGATTTTGTATAAAATATGTCAAGCTGAAGCAGGAGGAAGTACGGAAGTTGAGATTGGTCATGTGGCTAGTGTCATATTAAATAGAGTAAAGTTTTCTGGTTTCCCTAATAACATAAAAGATGTTGTATTTCAAAGAAAACAATTTGCACCTATTACAAATGGAAGCTATGATAGGGCCGTGCCATCTGAAAAAACAAAACGAGCAGTAGATACTATTTTAGCAAATGGAGATACAACAGGAGGTGCAATCTACTTTAGAACTAGAGCGTCTGCAGAGGCAGCAGGAATGCCATTAGACAAAAATACACAGTCACAGGGATTGATATTTCTTTTTGAAGATCCTAATACCCATGTATTTCATACAACAAAAGCAGCATTAGAAGAATTAAAATATGAAAATAATTATGAAGATAAGATAAACTTAACAGAAAAGCAGAAGCAACTATTAGATATAGTAAATCAACTAGTAGTAAACGGTATAAACGAAAATACACCAGGATATTGCCAAAAATTTGTAAGATTAGTTTTTGAAAAAATGGGCATTTATGGACAAGCAGGGAGTGCTACAGAAGCTTCTAAAAAATGGAAAGTATCTACGGACTTAAGTCAAATTCCAATAGGTGCGACTATTTACGGGACATCTAGTTCAAAGGACGGACATGTAGGAATTTATATAGGAAATGGTAAAGTAATTAGTAATATAGGAAATAATCACAATTGTTCATATGGAGGATTAAAAGGAATAAAATGTGATGATTTGAATTATTGGTGCAGACAATATAAATATACTTGTTGGGGATGGCAAGGTGGTGTACCTTTAAACTAAATATAAAAATAGTAGGAGGTATAATGTGAAAAAGATGCAAATTGCTATTTTAACAGTTATAGGAATAATTGTTATTATTCTAATAATATTAATAATTTTGCTAATGCAGATTAAAGAAAATACGACTGAAACAGGAGAAGAAGGAAAAGCAGAAACAGAAATATTAGATGGGACAAAAGTAGAACTTGTTCAAGAAAGAGAAGAATTTTATACTGTTAAATATATTTTAAACAAAATATTTACAAATATTAATTATATAGAAGCAAATGTCTCTACTTTAGGAATCATAGATGATACGGATAGTAAAAATATTATTAACGAATATACACAAATGGGAGTTTCTACTATAAGAAATTTATTAGATGAAAGCTATATGAATGAAAAGAATGTGACAAATCAAGAAATAAAACAAGAATTTATACAATATAAGAATTCAGAATTTAGAATTAAAGAAATGTATGGCTTTTCACAAACAATAAGAAAGAAAATCTATTTTGTAGTAATTTTATTAGATAATCAGAGAGAAATAGAATTTATAGTGAAAACAGATTATATAAGTAATGCATTTTCTATCCTACCACCTAGTTATATAGAGGAAAAGAAATATACACAAGTGGATATTAGTAAAATGGAGATTTATGATATTGCACTTAATAAAGATAATGAATTCCAAATAAAGAATCCTTCTGATAAGAATATGGCCCATAATTATTTAAATGATTATAAGAATTTATTACTTTACGATATTGAAACGGCATATCAATTATTAAATCAAGAGTATAAGAATATAAGATTTAAAGAGATAGAAAGTTTTATAGACTATGTAGAGAGAAATAAAAAGTTTATTGAGCAAATACAAATTAAAGCTTATTCAATAGAAAGAAAAGAAAATTTTACAGAATATATTTGCAAAGATCAGTATGATAATATTTATATTTTTAAAGAGAGAACACCAATGCAATATGAAGTGCAATTAGATGATTATACCTTGGAAAACGAAGCATTTAATATTAGATATGAGACAGCATCGCATAAGGATAAAGGTATTTTAAATATTGACAAATTCTTCAAAATGATAAATATGACAGATTATAAGGCTGCTTATGCATTATTAGATGAAACATTTAAACTAAACAATTTTAAAGCAGAGGCAGAATTTGAAAGGTATATGCAATCTAACATATTTAGGTATAATAAAGTAAGTTATCAGACATATTCAGACAAAATAACTGATTTATTAACTTTTAAACTAAAATTAACAGATGCAACAGGAGAAGATAAAAAAGAAGTACAATTTAACGTAGTTATGAAATTAGGAGAAGGAACTGATTTTACTATGTCATTTGAAATTGTAAAAGAATAGAAATTAGAACTTGGATTTTTTCCAAGTTCTTTTTCTAGAATTTTCAAAAAGAGTATGTTATAATAAACGAAAAAATAAATAGGTGATAGCATGGAATTAGAAAATTTGAAAGGGAAAGTGTTTACAATAAAAATAATAGGCAGTACAGAAAATGGGCAATATTTTATGGGACAGACCACACAAATAGAAGAACGAATTTATATAGAAAATACAGGAGATTTTTTTGAGGAAGAATTAATCGGAAATATAGAAAAGTGTGTGATAATAAATGTTAAGAAAAACCATTTAATAGGATTTTTATTAAGTAATCGAAAATTTATAAATGATATGAAGAAAATTAAAAAGAAAATGGAAAAAGAAGCTATACCAGGCCTTCTAGGAGATATTTATTTATTAGAAAGATTGACAATAAACGGTGAAGTAATTGGTTTATATTTAGTAGAACAGGGAAATAGAAAGATATATTTTCTAGGAGAAGAAGAACTTGGTGTTTATACAGATTTGCCAAGAGAAGGACAGATTATATGGAAACAAAATAGTATAGATAATAGATTGAAAGAACAAATTAGAGATGTTATTGCATCTATAGATGTCATAAAAAAAGAAGTATCTTTAAGAGAAGAACAAGACAAACAAAAGCATATTATAGAAAAAGAATTAGGAATAGAACAAGATAGACAAATTATAAGAATAGTGACCATTGATTTAGATGAAAAAATAAAAGAAAAGTCTAAAGATACAAAAACAATGCATAGACAAATACAAGAAAAAGCAATACAACAAAATATAGTAAAAAGAGAAACTCTAAAGGAAGATATTACTATTAAGCAGCAATTAGATATAAACGATAAAGTAACAGATATAAAGAATCTAGGAAAGTTATTAGAAGATGAAAATAAACTGCCAAAACAAGAGGGAAAAAAATTTACAAAATTGGGTATTATAGAGTCAGATGAAAAAAATCAAATACAAAATCAGAAGGGTGAAAAAGTAAATACAACACGTTATTCTTTTGTAGCCATTGCGAGTGATGGAAGTGTTATGCCATGAGATTTGGAACAAGACCATGCAGAAGGAAATAATCCAAGAGATACGAATTACCAAGTTGAACAAAATTGA